>JAWODZ010000230.1:0-22421 GCA_046483025.1 bacterium | reverse complement strand
CCATAACCATCGACGGTACAGCGTACATATTTGTCGAAGATTTCTCTTACTCAGAATGGAAACTTCAAAGAACAAATAAAACCTAAATACAAATTTAATACTCATTTAGGCAAGTATAAATATAAAACTTTTTACTTTAAAAGTCAAGTAAAAAGTTTTATATTCTTTAAATATTTTCAAAAAGCTTGATAATATATCAAAATTCCTTTCTAATGTCAAGTATTTTTTTATTTTTTTTTGATATAAACGAGACCTGACTTTTCGACCAGTTATTTAATAAGATACTCGATTATTATTATTTTTCAAGAGAATCGAAATCAACAAGCCCAAATAAAACCTTTTTTTTCATTTTTTACTTAAAAAAGCATCCGGGTTTTAGAATTCAGAAAATTTTACAACGAGTTCTTTTTCCGGGACAGGACATTCCCTTACATTCAGTTCGGTTTTTTCTATCGGACACTGCTCTGCAACTTGATTCTCCTGGGTGATACGCTGTATAATAAACCTGGATTGTGTGTAAAAATGAATAAACATGGCAGAGAGATTAACGGCAGGTTCAAGATTCCCGGGTCTTTTTAATAGTACTTTTAATAGCATTTGATAATAGGGGCGTGCGATGGATTTATTTTTCCCGAATTTCCAGCACAGTTTTATTAAAGCCATTCCTGTCTTTAAACTTTTAACAAACCCAGGCTTGTATTTGGGAACCCATTTTAACTGAAGCGCAGTAGTTGTCACTCTTTTAAAATAATTTTTAGGATCATATATAAATTTTTCAACACACAGAAAATCTCTAAAAATATCAATTCGCGGTCGGTTGGTGATAAAATTTAAGCCGTTTGCGGTCTGATCAATCATGATCTGATCTGTCTTGCACCTCGAGCTGTCCTGAAATAGCCGGCCTTCCAGTATCAGGCGTCTGGATAACCGGGTACCCGGCAACGCATATAACATGCCGAGCATGGCCATCGAAATACCCGAATCCTGGATACAGCAAATCATGTTTTCGGCGATACAATCACTCTCGTGATCAAAACCTATAATAAAACCCGCATTGACAATCATGCCATATGACTGGATCGTTTGAACCGTAGCATCAATTGATTTGTTCACATTGGCAGTTTTGTCTGTCATAATCAATGCGGTTTTTTCAGGTGTTTCTATCCCAATAAAGACATATCGGAAATCCACATCGCTCATCATTTGCATTAACAGCTCATCGTCCACCAGATTAATTGAACACTCCGTTGAATAATAGAATGGATAATGATTTTTTTCAGACCAGTTCTTTATGACGGACAGCGTTTTCTTGACATCCTTTTTATTTCCGATAAAATTGTCGTCTACGATATCAATATGCCCCCGATAACCCAAATCATAAAGCGACTGAAGTTCCAGAATCATTTGTTCAGGGCTCTTATGCCGGGGTATTTTCCCAAACAGTTCGACGATATTGCAAAACTCACAATGAAAGGGGCAGCCGCGGGAATATTGAACACCGATTTGCATATAGTCCTGAAACCGGATTAAATCAAATCTGGGGACAACAGCCATTTTCATATCTGCCTTTTCTTCTGACTGATATACACCACCTGACCGGCCTTTTTGAAGAGCTGCGATGAACAGGGGAATGGTTACTTCACCCTCTCCGAGAACAAGATAATCAGCAGATTGATATAATTCCGGCTGTAAAGTGACATCCGGACCTCCGATGACGACCGGTAGATCAAACTGATGCGCCCGATCAATAATCGCAAGCATACTGGCCTGTTGAGGAAGCATACCGCCAACACATACAATATCCGCCCATTTAAAGTGTTTATCATACACCGGTTCGATATTAGCATCTACCAGTTTGAACGTCCATTGTTGTGGCAGTAATGCGGCCACCGTCAAAAGACCCAGCGGTGCTGCCGGGTATTTTGCTCCGACAAGTTTGCATACCTCTACATAATTCCAGTAACTGTGTTCAGAAAACTTTGACTGAACGATCAGACATCGGGTATTGTTTTTTAACAAATTGGACATAAGTTATTTCCTAATTTCAGTTTTTAAAATGCTGGCCAAGGAATAGAGCTTCGTATATTGCTCATAATTGATATACCAGAGGGTCTTTCAATTTTCTTTCGATTTGAACCTGATTTATAGATATACAAAGCCTCACTCTCCATTGTCAAAATTAAAATTATCAATCGTGGATGTTTTTTACATAATTGTCTGCAGATTCTGGGATTTCCTTTCGCTTTGATCGGTGTGATGATGACCACATCCACAGGTTTTAACCGGAGAGCAAAAATAAGTTCAATGGGATCAACTACTTCTCCCACCACTTCCATATCTGGCTGGCGCTCGATTAAATTGCGAATCACTTCCGATAATAATTTCGGTCGGCAAGAAAGCATCACCTTAATTTTAATCATGGCTTTATCATATTTATTCTCCACTTCTAAAGTGATCAATAGAGAGCAGAGAGTCAATAGACCGGAAGGTTCAAAATAGATCTAGGTGAAGGACCAGTAAAATAATAGACCTGATCATATTTAAGTAGGAAAAGTACTAGTACTTTAATATGGAATTTTTTTTATTTCTTATTCAGGAGTTTTCTTTCACGGGCATATTGTACAGCTTCAAAGCGGTTATGCAGTTGGAGTTTATCTAAAATATTATGGATATGATTTTTCACAGTCTGGGTTTCAATGAAAAGCCGTTTGGCAATTTCTTTATTGGATAGACCTTCGGCGATTAGTTTAATGACATCAAGCTCACGTACGGTCAGTTTGACAGAATCGAGTGGTGATTGCGCCTTGCCTTCGTTCGTCAGCTCCGTGATGCGGGAAAACAGCGAAGCCGCCATCCTTGGTGAACAAAATGCTTCGTTCCGGTGGACCGATTGGATGGTCTCAATTAGGTGGTCAAATGAAGATTCTTTTAATACATAACCAGCAGCCCCGGCTTCAATACAGGCCATGATCTCATCAGTCAGATCGATCAGACCAAGTATAATCACTTTAACTTCAGGTGAATCCTGATGCAGGGTTTGTGTGACCTCGAGCCCGTCCTTGTCTGGCATACCGATGTCGATTAAAGCCACTTCCGGTTGCAGGTTTTTTATCTGTTCCAGGGCATTACGACCATTTAATGCTGTCCCCACCACGACAAAGTCTTCTTTTTCACCTAACATGGTGACAAGGCCTTCAAGAAGCAGGTTGTTATCATCTGCAATAAAAATTCGAATGGATTCTTTATTCATTAAAAGCCCCTTTATTTTACTAAACAATCATCACTATTGAGGTTGTATCTTTCATTGAGCCCAAAAAGTCAACGTACTGTTTTAAAACCTTTATATACCAATTCATAATTTTTCTTCTTTAAAATTTTCTTATTCATATGGCTTTTCGATATCATCTCGTTTTTTTAATGTGGTTGCTGAACTCTACATTATAAGTTCAAAAGAAAGAAAAAACTTCTTATTCTATTATCCTCCCTTTAGGATATATACCCAATAACCGAAAAAAAAGAGATTCACTCTTTAATTCTTTTAATATTGATTCCATTATACTTTCAGGATTTGTGTTTTCAAAATCTATATAGAAATAGTATTTCCATGGATAGCCTATCACCGGCCGTGATTCAATTTTTATGAGATTAATATTCGCTTTTTTAAATATACCAAGACATGTATAAAGACTCCCTGGCTTATCCGGTAAACTTAACACTATTGAAATTTTTCTGCATTTTTTATCCTGGATAGTATCTTTTTCAAGAATAACAAATCGAGTATAGTTTTGATCATGATTTTCAATATTCTTTTTTATTATTTTTAACCCGTATTCCTTTGCAGCGAGTTTTCCGGCAATTGCGGCATAATTTTCACAATTATTAGATAAAATATATTTTGCAGCACCTGCAGTATCATGAGCAGCAACAATTTCAACATTTTTTAAATATTTAAGAAAGGAAGAACATTGTTTTAATGCCTGTGGATGAGATAATATTTTCCTGAGGCCTGACAGAGGACTATTATTCAAACTCAGCAAGTGATGCTGGATTCGAACTATAATTTCACCTGTAATATACAGTTTATAGTTTAATAATGAATCTATATTTGTATGTATACTTCCTGTAAGTGAATTCTCAATGGGTACAATACCTTCATCACATTCTCTATTGTTCACTTTTTCAAAAACAGTTTCAAATTCCCTGCAAGGTATTGTTTTTATCGGTTCACAATAGTAACAATGAGCAGCTTCATCACTAAATGCACCCTTTTCACCCTGAAAAGTAATTGTCTTCAATAATTATATTCCATAACTGACATATGTGCTCTATAAAAACGTGCGATGCATCTTAGACAAGATACAACGCACGTTTTAGAAATATATATAATTAAACTTAACTTACTCAGCCATCTCCTTGTACATTTCATACCGTTTTTTTACTACTTTAGCAAACTCATTCCAAAAATCTTCTACTCTTTCCGGAAATGTCTGTTTAAGTGAGGTATACCGTGTTTCACCTTTTAAAAACTCTTTAACATCAATTTTTGGTTCTTTGGAATCTAGAATAAACGGATTTTTACCCTCTTTCTCTAATTCCGGATTGTAGCGGTAAAGGACCCAGTAACCCGATTCCACAGCCTTTTTTTCCTCCTGCTGAGTATAGGCCATATCAAAACCATGATTAATACAGGGTGCATAGGCAATAATAATTGAAGGCCCTTTATACGCTTCAGCCTCATTTATCGCTTTGATGAGTTGATTTTTATTAGCTCCCATAGCTACTGAAGCTACATATACATATCCATAACTCATCATCATATGTCCCAAATCCTTTTTTACAGTAGTTTTTCCGGCTTCTGCAAATTTGGCTACAGATCCCAACGGAGTTGCTTTTGAAGCCTGTCCACCGGTATTGGAATAAACTTCAGTATCAAGCACCAGTACATTTATATCTTTACCAGAAGCCAACACATGATCTAAACCACCGTAACCGATATCATACGCCCATCCATCACCACCAAAAGCCCATACACTCTTTGGTACAAAATAATTTGCCAGTTCCTTGATCTTGGCTAGTACCTTTTTCTTTTCGCCACTGGCATTCTTGATCAGCTCAGGAAGCATTTTCTTAATCTCTTGAGTATTAGTTTTTACCTCTTCGTCTTTGGTCTCCCAGAGATCTTTAGCTTTGTTTAAAACCTGCTTGAATTTGCCATTAACACCTGTCTCCAAAGCTTTCTCTACATTCCAGAGAAGCTGTTTTCTGTTAGCTTCTACCGCCAATCTCATACCGAAACCATACTCAGCATTATCCTCAAACAGAGAATTTGCCCAGGCCGGTCCATGGCCATTTTTGTTGATTGTATAGGGAATAGAGGGAAAATATGCTCCCCAGATGGATGAGCATCCTGTAGCATTGGCAATAATCATACGATCTCCAAAAAGCTGGGTAATAAGTTTTGCATATGGTGTTTCTCCGCATCCAGCACAGGCACCAGAGAATTCAAGCAAAGGTTGTTTAAACTGACTGCCCTTAACTGACTCCAGTTTAACAGCTGTGCTTAATACATCTTCAGGCAGGGAGCTGAAAAAATCAACATTCTGGTTTTCACCTGCATTACGTTCATCTTCAATAGGTTTCATGACCAAAGCATCCTTAGGACATTCATTCACACAATCTTCGCAACTCACACAATCCTCAATAAATACTTGTAGTTTATAATCATACTTATCTTTGTCTTTACCTATTGCTGTAATTGTTTTGAAGGTGTCCGGAGCATCTTTCAGTAAGTCCCGGTCAATTAATTTTGGTCGTACTACAGCATGAGGACATACAAAAGAACACTGATTACACTGTATACAATTCTCCGGGATCCAATGAGGTACCATAGGTGCAACCCCACGTTTTTCATACTTTGTTGTTCCTGAAGGAGCGTACCCGTCAATTGGCATTTTGGAAACAGGAATCGTATCACCTTTTTCCCGCATAATAGGTAACATCACCTCTTTGACAAAATCACTTGCATCATCTGGTATCAGTTTCTTTTCTATATAATGTTTTTTAGGCATTGTATCAGGTACAGGAATATCTTCCAATGCCTCGTTTGCTTTATCCACTGCTTTCCAGTTCATCTCAACTACTTTGTCACCCTTTTTGCGGTAGGTCTTATCTATAGCTTCCTTAATCATCTTAATTGCTTTGTCTCTTTTTAGCACATTTGATATGATAAAGAAAGCTGCCTGCATAACCGTATTGATTCTTCCACCCAAACCTATATTTTTAGCTATATCCAGAGCGTTGATATTATACAATTTAATATTTTTTTCAATAATGGTCTTTTGCATATTTTCAGTTAAATTCTCGAATACCTCATCTTTTGACCAGTTTGAATTAAGCAGAAATACTCCTCCTTCTTTTATACCTTCCAAAACATCATAACGCCCAATAAATGCTTGATTATGGCAGGCTATGAAATCAGCATTCTGAATCAGATATGGTGATTGGATGGGAGATTTCCCAAAACGCAGATGACTGCGGGTAATCCCTCCTGATTTCTTAGAGTCATACTGAAAATATCCCTGCGCGTACATATCAGTATTATCACCTATTATCTTTATAGAATTTTTATTAGCACCAACAGTTCCGTCAGCACCTAATCCCCAGAACTTACAAGATATAGTACCTTCAGGAAGGGTGTTAATATGTTCCTTTACTTCAATAGAAGTGCCGGTAACATCATCATTAATACCAACAGTAAAACCATGACTACATTTACCATCCAGATGATCATATACAGCATTGATCATTGAAGGGGTAAATTCTTTAGAGGAAAGACCATAACGACCACCAACAATAGTTATATCTTTCTTATCCTTTAACGCAGTAACCACATCCGTATAGAGCGGTTCACCAATTGATCCCGGTTCTTTTGTTCTATCAAGTACCGCAATCTTCTTCACTGATGTAGGAATAGCTTCAATAAAATGTTTTACAGAAAAAGGTCTGTAAAGTCTGACTTTTAATAATCCAACCTTTGCATTGCGGTTTTTATTCAGCCAGTTGACTGTTTCTTCAATTGCTTCACATCCACTCCCCATAGCGATAATCATTTTATCAGCATTAGGATCACCAACATAATCAAAAAGATGATACTGTCTTCCGATCTTCTTTGCAACAATATCCATATATTCCTGGATAATGTCAGGCCCAGCATTGTAAAACTGATTGACTGTTTCTCTGCCCTGAAAATAAACATCGGGATTTTCAGCACCAACTTTTACACCTGGTGATTCCGGGTTCAAAGCACGGCTTCGAAACCCCTCAATATATTTCATGTCAATCAACTCTGCCATGGTATCATAATCAATAACTTCAATTTTCTGAATCTCATGTGAATTACGAAATCCATCAAAAAAATTAACAAACGGAATTTTGGATTTGACAGTAGCTAAGTGAGACACAACTCCTAAATCCATTATCTCCTGAATAGAACTAAGAGCCATTAGTCCCCATCCAGTATTACGAGCTGACATTACATCTGAATGATCCCCAAAAATTGATAATGCCTGACAAGCCAGTGACCTGGCTGATACGTGAAAAACGGAAGGGAGCATCTCACCAGCAATCTTATGCATATTAGGAAGCATAAGCATCAATCCTTGAGAAGCAGTAAAAGTTGTGGTGAGTGCACCTCCGGATAATGAACCATGTACAGCTCCTGATGCACCAGCTTCGGATTGCATCTCAATAACATCCACAGTTTGACCAAATATATTCTTACGCCCTTTTGCCGCCCAGGCATCAGCTAATTCTCCCATCCCCGATGAGGGAGTAATAGGATAAATAGCCGCAACATCACTGAATGCATAGGCAACATGGGTAGCAGCTGTATTTCCATCCATGGTAGATTTTTTAAACTTTTTCATGATATCCTTCCTTTTATTAGTTATTATTTATTCAAAAATTAAAATTTTTTTTATCTGTTAAATTAATAAATAACCTGGAAAAAATCAAATCAGTCTGAAATAAATTTAGTGGACAAGGGCAACCATATCTCTTACTGCCGCTTCCACTCCAATTGCAATTGCTCTGGTAAAAATTGCCTGTCCGATATTAACTTCTTCAATAGCTGAAATATTTATAATATCATTAATATTCTTATAGCTCAGACCAGAACCAACCATAACCCCAAGATTCAACTTTTCTGCTGCTAAACATAATGAAGATATGTTTTCTAATTGTTCTGCTCGTTCTTCATAATCTTTGGTTTTATTAAACATATTGAGATTAAACTCAACATAATCACAATTTAATTTTGATGCCTCTTTTAATTGCTGAATCTGAGGAGGAATCATTACATTCACCACAAATCCATGCGAATTTAAATTTTCAATCACACCTGCTAAGCTCTCAAAACGACTGACAATATCAAGCCTGCCAATTTTCCCTGTGCTAAAAACATCAGTAGGTATTACGGTAACCATATCAGGAGCAATAGATATTACCATTGAAACCAATTTATTGGTAGGCGTCACTCTAATATTTAGATGAGATTTTACAACACCTTTTAATAATCGAATATCTCTTTCTGATACTGGATGTAACTTTTCATTTAATGAACAAACCACACCATCAACTCCCCCTAATTCAGCCAACATTACCATGCTGACAGGATCAGGCTCTTTCTCTCCCAACATTTGACGAAACGCTGCAATACAATCAACATTTATACTTAATCTCGCCATACATTCACTCCCCTTTTTTATTGTACAACCTTTGATACCTTCACAAATCTAAATCCCTTTTTTTGTATTTCAGAAATTTCGGTCTGTAAAACTTCCAAGGTTAACCTGGAACAATGTCCGATGCCAATGGCATATCCTCTTTTTTTAGCTAACTCAGCAAGATCCCATAACTTGGCTTTAATTGATGCTTTGCTTTCTTCATTATCTATAAAAATATCACGTTTAGCTGTAGGAATATTAAGCTCCCGGGCAACATCAAAAGCAATTGAACGTGAAGAGGTTCTGCTGTCAATATAAAATAAATCTTTTTGTTTAATATTTTTTAAAATTATTTTCATAAGTTCTCGATTTTCTGTAATCTTTGACCCCATATGATTATTCATACCTACTACTCCTGAAACATTATTTAAAGCTGACTGAATAATACTACGAATCTGATATTGATTCATATTCGATAAGATAATCATCTCATCTCTTTGATATTGCTGTTTGATGGGTTCCATAGGTAGATGTAATATCAATTCATAGTTATGCCTTTTTATTTCTTCTGCAATTTCAGATGAAAACCTTGTACCAGGTATAACTGAATATGAAAGTTCAGCACTGATGGAAAAAAAATCTTTTATAGTTGAATTAAAATGATATCCAAAATCATCAATTATCAAAGCTATTACCCCTTCTCCCCACCCCTTTTCCTTTTTATGCAAGATATAAACTTTTAAAAAACATGAATCATCATATTGAATGGCCAATGATAATCGACCAGAAACAGGTTCACTATTCCCGGTAACAATATGTGCACCAATTTCTTTGAAACTCTGCTTTAGGGTAAGATGAATTGATGGAATTGGTAAATCTGAGGGAACTCGCAAGTACCACTCTTGACTACCATTACTTAAAGGATAAAGTGTATACTCAACATCATATGAATCCAGGGTTGCTTTTAATATCTGTTTTAAAAATTCCGCTGAACACTCTTTTTCCTTTTTTGTGTTGATATAACTGTTGATAGTCTTCTCAGGATGACTCTCTGTGATAATTTTGATAACAAACAAAAAAATAAAGCATATAATCAAAGCATATAAGATAAAACTATATTTTCTATATTTTTCATCCCAACCTGACATTTAACATTATTACCTATTAAATTTTATAACAACCTGTAATCTATAAAATAACGCCAGATTTTAACTTGAAAATCTGGCGTTATTTATATGCTTCAACATCTCATTAAAAAACCAACTATTTCTTATCTTTTTGTTTACTATCCTTACTTGGTTGGATTTTCTTATCTGATTCACCTGCATCTTCCAGATCAACTTCATCTTCTTCCTCTTCTCTATCTTTGCGTTCAAGCAAATTCTCATCATCTTTCTTCTTTTTAAGAATGAGGAAAATAATACTGTTTCCACTATTAAAAATTGCAATCGGATAAGAAATTAAATACCCACCAATAAAAACAAGAAATATCGCCATTATCCAGGAAGAAATATTCAATACTGCTGATATTTCAATAGAAATAAATGTCCTGGTAAAGAAAAAATAGGAAGTATAATCACCCAAGATTGATTTTGACCACAAAATTGCTGGATATGTCCAATTTTGAAGTAAATATGATGCTTTGTAAGAGAGATCAACAAATTTCTCTCCCATCCCCCATATTAGAATCATATTCATCAATTTCCAGGCTTGTTTAAAAAACAAAGACATTAACAAAAATCCAGCCACTGAGACAGCAAATAACAAGATTTCATAAATCACCAAACGCCATGGTTGACTGTAAGTAGTTGAAAAACTCTGGAAAATTCCTTCAAAAGCATCATCATCAGTTGTTGCCAATATTGATGGAGTAAGCAATAGGGATACCCCAAATCCTAAAATAATAAAAACGATGAAGACAGAGGCTAAAAACCAGACAGGTGTGAATAATGATACTCCTAATTCACCAATAAAAGCGATCTTACCAAGTAATCCAATTATTACTCCACCCAAACCAGTAAAAAAAGCAATTGCACCTATGGATAAAGGAGTGGCGATAATAGAACCAACTTTGGATAAGCTGAATTTAAATGTATCTTTCCAGGTATAAAATGAAAATCCTTTTAAATGCATATACACAGCTCTTGCTACTGCAGTACTTGTTGCCATCCAAAATAGGATAAAAATCAATAAACCCAATCCAAATAAGACATATCCATACCAGGAGAGCTGATACATACCAATATGAGGTAATAGACCATAGCGTAACCAAACTGCTTTAAATTGTGCTCCTGTTGTGAGAATAGCAATATAGGTAAAAATTAGATATCCTAAATACCCAAAAAATAATCCTACAGCTTGAATCCACAATCTTTGCAAACTTAAAGCTAATCTGGCAGCTCTAAAAATATCTCGAAAATCAAATCTTAACTTAACCATTTTGGATGCCTCCTGTAATATTTCTTACTTCATAGGCAAAATCTTGTACATTCCTGTTCCGCAAACCTCACATTTACCTTTCATTGCTGGTCTTCCATTTTTCATGGTTACTTTCTGTGCATCAACCATTTCTGTCTTTTTTTTGCATTTTACACAATACCCCATTTCAGCCATAACTAATTCCTCCATTTTTTTATTATAGAATTTATTATAAAATGAAAAATATTATGCTAAAAGTCAATAAAAAAATTATTTTTTTCTCAAAAAAATAAAAATCACCTGGCCACATAGAACTCCCAGCGCATCTGCAATCATATCATTATATGATACTAATCTTCCGGGAATGTAACTTTGATGAAATTCATCCAGGACGCCATACATCGAACCAAGGAAAAATACCATAATAAAACTATTATATAATTTTTTAGTCAAACTATAGTATGATCTTTGCAGAAAAAATCCAAATATGCCAAATTCAATAACATGAAAAAATTTATCCTGTAAAGAAAAATTAATATCCGGAACATTTAGTTTTGGAATAGAGGAAAAAAAGAATATCAATAATATAATTAAAATTGTGGGGCCGTGGATCCAGATAAATTTCTTCATCTTATTATCTCCTTTGTATGATATTAATCATTTCTGAATAGATTTGCAAGATTTTTTACTTGATTGATAATCTATTTTATATTACTTTTAACAAGTCTAACTTTTTTTACTAATGAGTTAATATTGAAAACATTGAACGACAAAAATGAAATAAATAACATAATTTACAAAGCCTTAAAGGGCGATGAAGAAGCGTATACTATACTTCTTAAACGATATAAGTATGGAATATTCAAAATGATCTACCAAATGATTAAGAATAAAGAAGAAACTGAAGATATTGTACAGGAGACCTTTATAAAAGCTTTTAATTCACTACACAGCTATAATTCTAAATATGCATTCTCTACCTGGTTATATAAAATAGCCTATAATCACTGTATTGACAAGCTTAGGAAGAAAAAATTAAAAACACAATCCTTGGACAAACCAATTGAATTAAAAGAAGGTTCAGTAAAATTTCAAATTAAAGATGATAGATATAATCCTGAAAAATCAGTAATATTAGATGAGAAAAAAAACAAAATCAATCTCACCATTAATTCACTGCCAGAAAAATATAAAAAAGTTATAATATACAGACATCATAAAGATAAATCTTACCATGAAATAAGTAAAGAATTAAATATTCCTCTGGGTACAGTTAAAGCCCGTATATTCAGGGCACGTGAATTATTGAAAAAAAAACTAAAAGAAAGTCACTATCTTTAAAAACTAACGTATTCTTTTTATGGAAGAAACTGCATCCAATTTTTCTTTAATAACTGCAGCAAATAGAGGTATCATAATCTCATGATGCCCTGTTATTTTATAACTTTTCCCGCCATCGGAAACCGGCCTTTTAAGTACATTCTCATTAACTCGATAATGATCCTTCATATCAAAACACGCTGTTGTAAAACCTTTTATTTTTCCAGAAATATTTCGTGCGATACTTAAAGCTTTAACAAAAACTTCAGGCAAAATAACAGCAGAACCAAACAATAAAACAACACTGTTATTATCAAATTTTGAAATCATATTTGCTAAAATACGAAAATCCCGCATACTGATATCTCCAATTGCACTCCCCTCACAAGAAGGATGTTGATGAACGATATCTGTTCCCAATGCAACATGAATGGTCACAGGTATCCCCAGCTTGTAAGCCTGACCAATAATACTGTTGCTCATATAAGAAGGTTCTTTTTCTTGAATAGTTTTCCCGGCAGCTTCACCAAACCCCATACTATTTTGGTATCCTTTCCTGGCAATTGTATTAATTATATCAGCAGTTTCTTTTACCATCCCAAACGTCCCATTCTTCAAATTTACGCTTACATGTTCTGAAGTTTTGCCAAAAAATGCAAGTTCCACATCGTGGATACAGCAGGCTCCGTTCATTACCAGACCCTGTATGACCCCATTCTCCATGAGATCAATAATCACTGGATTTAACCCAGTCTTTATTACATGCGCTCCCATCATCAAAATAACCGGACTTGAATTTTTTACTGCCAGAGTTATCTTGTGCGCCAACTCTCTTAAATCTTTACTTTTCAATACATTAGGCAAGCTATCCCAAAATTCTTTAAAACTGGATCCTGGTAATACAGGATGTGCATTCTGGTCTAAAGACACTTTACTTTTTCGTTTATCAATTGATATACTCTTAATCTTGGTTAAATCAATCTCTTTATATTTACCCATGCCCTCTGCTCCCTCCTCAATATTTACTTTTCCTCATATCAAAAGTTGTAGATTTGATAATATTCAACTTGTTTATTATTCATAAGATCTTCTGCAGTCAAAAACACCATCTGACCAATTTCTGAACTGTTCAACCAATTAATCTTTTACTGTCTTATTCTTTTGTCTTATTCTTGCTTCTTTATGGCTTATATCTTCTGTCTTCTGAGCTCTACTCACTCATCTTCTTAAGTTCTCACATTCTAAAGCTCTGATTTCTTGGCTCTTGCTTCTTTACTCTTCCCTTTTGATAACTTTTGTAACTACAAGAATATTATGCTCTCTTATTCACCCCCCAATTCAAATGATATTAACCGTGCATCAATCGATCCGATAGGAAGTTTACTTTTCATAAGAACCGGTATTCGTCTTTTATCATCTGTTAACCAAATTGCCATTCTGCCTTTTCTGTTAAAAACCCCTTTCTCACGCATAACCGGCTCAATTATAACACAATCAAATTCCCCGGCAGGTACCTTGATCCGGTCCTTTTTATGAACCAATATTTTCAATGGATATATTTTCCCGTCACCAAAATTATCAATATTAAAAGACTCTTTTACTTTAAAAGGAACAG
Source organism: bacterium (assembly GCA_046483025.1). Taxonomy (GTDB): domain Bacteria; phylum Zhuqueibacterota; class QNDG01; order QNDG01; family CAYUAG01; genus CAYUAG01. The sequence continues at coordinate 8,345 of JAWODZ010000230.1, read as the reverse complement.
TGCGGACATAATAAAAGGAAGAAAGTACTCCCTGAATAAACTGAGGGGCATCAATAGTATCCTTTTTGTAATAAATCTTACCATTGATCTGGTCATAATCAACATGTTGATCTGTACTATAGGAACCTTCTCTTAAATGTTTACTGAATTTCCAGGGAAACAATCCTTCCATGTCAATAAAAGTTTCAATTCTATCTCGTACTTTATAAAATGTATCCACAAATTTTGTTGACCGTGCAGTTGTTACCATATGATAACAAGGACGGCCATGTATGGTTTGAGTATCTGGTATGCTCATGGTTGCAGTCCCGGCCACCAACGGACCAAAAGCTACTTCAAATACTAAACGTTCACCATGGTTAAAGGCAGAATTCTTTATGGAGGGAAATTTTAATGTATTATTTTTAAAACTGACAGAGTCAATTTTATGAGAGGTCAATTCTATTCTACGATTATTATTTTCTCTCTTTGGTAAATGACCGTTCAAATTAATACCGAAAATTAAAAAAAGTACTATAAGTAACTTCATATTAATGTTCCTTCTAATCTCATTCTTCTTCAGAAATTTTAATCAATTCAAGTATTATACGATATATTTCTTTTTTTAGTTCCTTGTAACACCTACGATATATTTCCAGTTCATATCCCATAGGATCAGCAACTTCTCCTCCTTTTGCATTTTCACCAAAATTCTTCAGTAAATAAACTCTATCTTTACTAAAAGGAAAAAATTTAGCAATAAACTTTTTATGGGATTCTTCCATTACCAGAATTAAATCTGAAGATTCAATTAAATCACGATCAATTAATTGAGATCTGTGTGAAGACAGATCAATTCCATTTTCTACTGATACCATAAGAGAGTAATTCGAAGCCGGCAGACCAGACGGTGCCATTATCCCAGCAGAGGCTACCTCGAAATTTTCTATCTTATTTCTTTTCAGATAATCTCTTAATATCCCCTCTGCCATAGGACTTCTGCAACTGTTTCCAGTACAGACAAATAATATTTTATATTTTCTTTTACTCATTATTTATTTCTATTACCCTGTAGATTTGAGACTTGTTTATAGCTCCTTCTCTTTTTATCTCTGGAATATCACTACTTAAATTCAGAACTGTTGATACAGCTGATCGATTTCTGGACCCGGAATCAATAACCAGATCTATTTCTGATTTAAAATAATTTGTTAACTGTTTAACCGACGTTGCCGGTTTATAACCAGTCGGATTTGCACTGGTGGAAACAAGGGGATTTTTAAACTTCTCAATTAATGTTTTACACACTGGATCTGAAGAAATCCTTACGCCAATAGTTTTTCCCCCGCCAATTAGAATATCAGGGATTTTTGGAGAAGCTTTAAATATAATAGTTAAAGGACCAGGCCAGAATTCATTCATTACTTTTTCAGCAACCTCGGGTATATTTGATGTTAACTCATTAACCATTGATTTATCTTTGACCAAAACAATCATAGGGTACGAATAATCTCTTCCCTTAAGTTGATATATTCTTTTCACTGCAGATACATTCAATGCGTCGCACCCAAGACCATAAACAGTTTCTGCAGGATACCCAATAACAGCACCATTATTTAACCTGTGTATAATGTGCTCCAGAACATTCTCGGATATATTGTTTTCAGTTAATTTGTAATAGTCCATACTTTTTTTGATTCTAAAATACAAAAATTACACTACCAATAATGTACGTTATTACAAATTCAATTTCAAGATACAAATCTACAAAATTATTAGATGAATATTTTAAGACTGTTTTTTTTAGGTGATGTAAGAATGGTACAATTAAAAATTGATAAACCGGATGCCGGGGATATTAAAACTAATATATGAATTCTGATTAGTATTATCATATCTTTCAAGACTGTTAAGAATAGGCTTAAAGAATTCTAATACATGCTCAGGATAAGATGATCCGCTCATCTTTAATATACTGGTACTAATATCAAAATGTACCTCAAATATAATTTTTAGCCAAACTATTCTTCATATGATCCCAACAGCTTACTAATACTTTCTGATCAATAAAACCATTTAGAAATAAAATGACATTTTCATTCTGCATTTTCTTATAATATCTAAAAATATCCATTCTTGACATATAAAATTCTTAGAACAATAATCTAATACAACCAAATTTGCAATAAATATACCAAAAAGTTCAGATATTATACTTTCCACAGTAAATATTATTTACCCTGATTATTAGTTTTTAATAACTGAACTAAAAAAACAAGAACGAACAGACAATCCACCTATGATAGAAAATAAAATCCCATAAAAAAATAATTCGATTCCAAAAGATTGACCAGTAAAAATTTGATAGAAATATTGTTCCAAACTTACAATAAGTACGACAATAATAATTATTAAAGATACATTAGATTTTGAAAAGACCTGACTAATTAAGAATCCAAGCGGAAAAAAAAATAAAAAATAAAAGCATATTCTCGAAAAATAAGATGTTCCCAATTCAAATATACAGGAAAAATAATTAATATCTGCACGTATCATATCTGGTGCAGGTTTTCCGTCCAGGAATGCTCTTTCTGTCCCATGATCAAAAACAGCAACAATATGATGTAAATCTTTATCTCTTAAAACTGAGGAAGAAACAAGATTTATTTTTGAACCATTCAGTCCAGTTAGAGGTGTTCTTACTCTCAGATGAATATCCTTACCATTCTGGCCCAGGGTAAAATTCCGTTTCTCCGGAGTAATGGAAAGTGATATAATCCGTGCCGGGCCTGTCTGATGTAAATCCAGAGTTCTGCACCAGACTTCAATACTCAATTCAGATGTCGATTTTAATAAATCTATTATATGCTCAGTACTGTTTATACTGTTTAGCCGGGAGGTACTATCAATGCTGATCCCATGATGATCAAGCCATTGTACATTTTCTGCTTTTAAATCAAGTTCATAGACTAAGTCATGAATAATTTTTCCTGAACCTTCCCTGAAATCGTACAATAATATAAGACCTGATTCTTCCCTTGCTAATAAAGAAGTATCTTTACATCCTCTTTTAAATAACTCATCCGCTTTATCAGCAGAGAGCCTCTTATTATACAGAGCAACTGTAAAAATTTCTCCTTTCCAGGGACGATTAAGGGTTGCTTCATTTCCCAGAATCAGAGGATAGGAATCATCCCAATTTCTCAGGCGATTTGTATGGTAGGGATAATACAGTAAGATGAACAGAAAAAAAATATAAATAATAAGCAAAGTAAAACTGATGATCGGTTTTCTCCATATTTTAAATCCACCTTTAGTTATTGTATTTCTGATAAACCCATTCTTCATAGCTGTAAAACCAATCACGCAGCCCAGAATATTTGAAATCATATCCCAGAAAGAGGTAAAACGATCAGTAAAAATCTGTATGAACTCAATACTGCTGCTGAGTAACATACCTGCAATAAGGGGGATAAAAAAATCTGTTTTCCGATATCGTAAATATTTTTTAAAAAGAAAATAAATTATAATACCAAAAGGAATAAACAGTATAATATTAAGAAAAAAATCAAGCACATGTAACTGAAATAGCAAACTAATTATCTTGGAAAAAGAGTAGGAAAAATATTTTTTATATTCAAGCAGAGAAAATTCAAAAGGGCTCAGAGTTATGCAGCCCAGATACATTAAATAGACAATTAAAAAATAAATAGTCTTGAAATATTTTTGATTAAATTTCTTTTGATAATTCAAATTTTCCAGCCTTTGTGATTTGATATCAATTTTTAATTGTCTCGAATAGAAAATCTGCTTAAGGTTCACTGTGAAAGGCTAACAATTAATACAATCCCCGACCAATAACCCTATCCCCAAATCTTTTCTTTAAAAGATCAACCGCTGCTGCTGCTTTTTGACGCCTTTTATCTTCAAAATCAAAAAGTGATAATTGATTTTCTCTATCCGGACAAAGCTGAGAGATGCCTACACCCAAGAGCCGAATCGGTTGACCAACTACTTCCAATTTTTCATAAAGAAATTTAACTTCCCTGAAAATTGTTTCACTTAAATTAATTGGTTCAGATAAAGTGGAATGCCTTACCAGAGTAGTAAAATCAGAAAGTCGAACTTTCAAAAAGATTGACTTCCCATAATACTTATTTTTACGAAGACGAAATCCTACTTTTTCAGAAAGTCTGAGCAAGGTATCATTGATTGCTTCCGGATCTGTTTCATCTTTTAAAAAAGTCCTCTCATTACTTATAGACTTCACATCTCTCTGATTCTTAACTTGTCTGGAGTCAAGTCCTTGAGCATGTCTCCATAAATCCGTACCATTATTTCCAAAAACTGACATTACATCTTCTTCAGATAAACCAGCAAAATCCCCTATAGTTTCAATACCAAGTGCCATCATCCTCTCTTCTGTTTTCCTGCCGATACCCCAGAGTCGCCGAATAGGAAGCGGAGAGAGAAACTGTTTTATTTTTCCAGATTTCACCACTACAAATCCATCCGGTTTTTCCAGATCAGAAGCAATCTTAGCTGTCAGTTTGTTAGGAGCAATCCCAACCGAAGCAGTAAGTTTCTCCTCTGATTTAATTCGGGATTTTATTTCCCTCCCAATGCTCTCCGGCTTCCCTTTAAGTCTTCCGGTTCCGGTTACATCCAGAAAAGCCTCATCCAGACTAATAGGCTCCACCAGAGGAGTATACTCCCGGAAAAGTGCCATTATTTTCCTGCTGACCTCAGCATATCGTCTGCTATGTACAGAAACAAAACAACCCTGAGGGCATAATCTATAGGCTTTGGATATAGGCATTGCAGATCTGATACCAAACGCTCTCGCCTCATAAGAAGCAGCAGACACAACTCCTCTCCCCCTTCCCTGCTTTGGGTCAGCACCAACAATAACCGGCTTCCCCCTTAATTCAGGATTATCCCTCTGCTCAATGGAGGCAAAAAAAGCATCCATATCAACGTGTATGATTTTTCTTGTCTTCATCTGATCTCACATATTTAATAAGGAACAGGAAAATCAGCAAATGATAAAGGACTGGGAAATAGGCGGATAAAAATAATAACTTTCTATAATCTTAAGTTTTTTCATTTTCCGTTAGAAAACATCCCTCTAAATCTCCACTCAAGTGGAGACTTTTTGCAGTCTGCTGTCCGCGGTCAATTCTGGTTTCTGAACTTAGATCCTCTCTCTCGGTCTTGTCATGAAATAGGTTTACAACTAAAACAACAGCATGTTCCCCTATTGTATCCGGATCTTATTTATTTTTTCAATCTTCCCTACTCATTAATTTTTACCTCAAAATAGTAATTAACTAATCATGCCATCCCGAGGAACGAAGTGACGAAGAAGTTATCCTGCGCGACCGCAGGGAGCAAAGAATCTCACGCTACTGAGGATTCAGTAAAAAAATAGATCCAGCTGGAGATGAATGTTATTTTAAGAATCGTACTTTTCCAGCAAAAACCCATCATACTTTTTTATTTGGAGGCGTGAGATTCTTCGCTCGCTTTGCTCGCTCAGGATAACGTCTTCGCTCGCTTTCAATTGTTCAGAATGACATTTCAAAACAACTAGCCTGGTAAACTGTAAACTTTTTTCAGGACGACACTTTGCTTCTTTATTCTTGATTCTTGTCTCTTGACTCTTAGTTATACCTAACTCCTATCCGGACCTTCTGGTTTCTCCACTTTCTCAGGAGGATTCTTTTCCAATTGTTCTAAAATATATTTAACTGCTTCTTTCAGCATTGGTTCTCTTCCCGCCTGAATCAAAGCAGGATTATCAAACACTTCCATATCCGGTTCTACACCGTAATATTCAACATCCCACTCTCCTTCTGTATTAACATAAGCGAAAGAAGGCACTGCCATGCCCCCGCCGTCAACAAAATGGGGACTGTAACTGTATCCTATCAAACCTCCCCAGGTAGTTTTACCCATAAGTGGGCCTAAATCCATTTTCCGAAAATAGGCAGGAAAAGCATCTCCTCCGGAAGATGAACGTCCATTGATCAGCATTATTTTGGGTCCTTCATGGGTTCTCAGGGGAGTGGGATACAGAGGAAGATTTCTTCGGGCCCAGTAATTAAGCACTGGATGAGACATATCAAATACCATGGGTGCAGGAATTGACCCTCCTCCGTTATACCTTTCATCAATAACAAGACCATCCTTGACAAACTGCTCCTGCCATCCTTTATAAAAGGACTCGAAACCGTTAAATGAGGTATTGGGAACATAAATATATCCAACTCTTCCCTTAGAAAGGCTATCCACAATTGCCTGATTTCTTTGTACCCATTGCAGATGACGAAGTCCTGATTCCGATTCTATGGGCCTTATTTCAATAACTCTTGATCCTTGAATAGCTGGTTTAACATTCAATCTGAGCTTTATAGTTTTCCCAACCTTATGTTCCAGATATTTATAAGGATTATCATCTGTTGTTATGATGTTGTTGTCTATACCAATAAGATATTCACCTTCACTTACATTAATACCGGATTCAGTCAAGGGTGAACGTAATGCCCGGTTCCAGTTTCTTCCCGGAAAAATATTATCAATTTTATAAAATTCACCTCCGCTGACTAATTCACATCCCAAAAGCCCTACCTGAACTCTCTCCACTTCTATATTATCGCCTGCATGTACATAACAATGACCTGCATTCAGCTCACCTATCATCTCTCCGATAATATAATCAAAATCAGAACGAAGTACAGCATAGGGTACCAGTACGGAATATTTATCATACATCTTATACCAGTCTACTCCGTGCATACCAGGATCATAAAACCAGTCTCTCATTATTCTCCAGGCATCTCTGAAAATCTGATTAAATTCTTTATTTGGATCAATCTTTACAACCAGATCTTTCAAATCAAGCTTGCCGGTACCAGGTTTTTGATCAGATGCAACTGGTATTATACCATACATATCACCGCTTCTGTACACAATATTTTTTCTGTCTGAAGAAAGATAAAAGGTTCTTACTTTTTCCATTATCAATAACTCTTCTCTTTTCTCCATATCAAATTTGTAAAGATCATCATCTCTGAGATAGATAATACCACCTTTTACAGCTTTCAAATTTCTATAACGTCCGGTCTTAACCGGAATAGCTTTTACTCGATCTTTAAATCCCTTAACATCAATTTCAATCACTACGTCTTTATCTTTACTATCTTTTTTATCATTCACTTCTGTATCCTTTTCCACCTCATCACTTTTGGGAGCAAAAGGATTATCCATATCAAATTGCAGAGTACCAACATAGAGTTTAGCATCAAAATCTCTTCCTCCCCAGTTATAGTCCCTGCGGGAGATAAAGTAGATATAACCTCCCTCAAGTCCGAAAACTGGACTATAATTATCTCTGCTCGCATCGGTTAACTGAATTTTCTTATTATCTGTTAGAGAGTACAACCAAATTGAACTTAGATAATTTTTATTTGTTTTGGAATACGCAATCCATCTGCTGTCAGGAGACCAGCAATAATCATCTATAGTAGAATAAGTTCCTTTATCCATTAATTCTGATTCTTTACTAGCCACAGCAACCATTCTGAGACGTAATTTTTTATCTGAAACCAGAATTTTTTTGTTATCAGGTGACCATTTGTATCCTGTAATCCAGCATTCAGAATTCTGAGTCAGCTGCACTTCTTCTCCATTATTGTTATAATCTCTGATAAATAATTCATAATCCCCTGGCTCTTCCGTAAGATAGGAAATATATGATCCATCCGGAGCCCAGTCAACACTGTACTCTCTTCTTCCTGGTGTGTGTGTTATCTGTCTTACATCACCATATTTCTTAGGAACAGAAAACAATTCACCTCGGGCAGAAAAAAGTATTCTGTTGGCTGAGGGAGAGGCAGCAAAACTTTCAATATTTTCAGTTACATTTTTATATACCGGCCGTTTTAAGGGTTTATCACTTGCAATGGTAACCGAAAGTTTTTTCACCTCATCAGTAGTAGTATCCAATATATATATATACCCCCCATTTTCAAAAACAATCTGTTTATTCTCCCTGCTGGGCCAGAGACAATCATATTCAGTGAAATTTGTAACCCGGGTGATTTTTTCTGTATTAATATTATACTTGAAAATATTCAGTATTCCTGGTTCTTCAGATTCAATCCCTTCTCTATCTGAAATAAAATATATGTTATCTTCTACCCAGAGAGGAAAATTATCAGTTCCAGAATACTGAGTAATTTGTTTTATCTTATTGTTCCTAAGATTATAGATGTAGATATCCTGAGCACGTCCGGCCTATGCTCCTGCTGTCAATGATGAGGACGGCAATGAAGTTGATTTCAACACCACGGATGGTCAGGCGC
>JAWODZ010000223.1:0-3757 GCA_046483025.1 bacterium | reverse complement strand
GGTGTCGCCACGAACCTCGTCCGCGCGCTGTCCGAGCCGGAACGGCCGTACACGCTCGTCCTGCAGGCGCAGGCCGACGAGGAGGAGGAACGCCATGCCTTCAAAATTTAATTTTGCCTCTTTGAGCGTACCGTTGTGACCGGTCATGGTTGTCCTGTTTTGTGATTCATTGAGAAATTGTTTACAGTGTTCCAGATCAATAACACCATCGTCATTCAACACCAGTACTCTTTCAATAAAATGATGAAGCTGCCGAACATTTCCAGGCCACGGATAACCGGAAAGAAAATTTATTGCTGCTTTGGTAAAATGGGGGGAAACAGTCCCTGATTCCTCAGCAAGGGTTTCACTAAAATGGGTGAGTAAAAGGGGGATATCTGACTTTCTTTCTGCCAGGGAAGGAACATGTATAGAAAAAACATTGATTCGATAGTAGAGATCATCTCGAAAGGACCCTTCCTTAACCATTTTTTCCAAATTTTTGTGGGTAGCTGCGATAATCCGTACATCCACTTCCTTCACTTTATCTGATCCAACTCTTTGAATTTCACCGGTCTCAAGAACCCGGAGCATTTTTGCCTGAGCTGCAGGTGACAGGTCTCCAATCTCATCCAGAAAAAGTGTACCCTTATCAGCGGTCTCGAATTTACCCGGACGAGTTGTATAGGCACCGGTAAATGCACCTTTAGTATGGCCGAACAATTCACTCTCGATCAAGCTGTCAGGCATGGAAGAACAGTTGATTTTAATCATTCGTTTACTTGATCTGGGACTCTTTAGATGAATTGCTCTGGCTACCAGTTCTTTTCCAGAACCACTGGGGCCAAGAACTAGAACATTAGACTTATTAGGCGCAATTTTATCGATAAGTTCATATACTTGTTGAATTTCTTTTGATTCACCTACCATTTTATACCTGGAAAGACTGTCTGCCTTTAATTGATATAACTCTTCCCGTGCCTTGCTCCAGGAAAGAGCATTACGGATAGTGATAATCAGTCGTTCCCGGTTGAAAGGTTTTTCAAAAAAATCATAGACACCATATTTTGTGGCTTTAACCGCCCGCTCAATAGTGCCATGAGCAGTAATTAGGATTATGGGAAGTTGTGGATTGTTCTGGATAATTTTTTTAGCCAGTTCAATGCCGTCACCATCCGGGAGCATAAGGTCTAATAATATCAAATCAACCTGCTTATTCTTTAAAAAGTTCAGAGTTTCAGCACAGGTGCTGGTGACCAGTGGATTGTATCCCTGATTATGTAATATTTTAGTTAATATTTGACAAATGGATGGATCATCATCCACGATAAGAATTGAATGTTTCAAAACAGTGACCTCGATATCTTTAACAAATCTACAAATTCTATATGCAATCTGTATGCCATTATTTATACTCTACAGGTAAACGTATGGTAACGTTTGTACCGGTCTCTTTATCGCTGCGAATTATAACTTTCCCATTATGGCTCTCGATGATTTTTTTGACAATGCTCAGACCCAATCCAGTCCCGCCGGTTTTGGTGGTAATATAGGGATCAAAGACTTTATCAATTATATCCGCCGGTATCCCCGCACCTGTATCCTGAATTTGAATTTCAAACACCTCTTTCTTTTGGCTGTGGGTATCATCCATTATTTCAATCAGATTAGTTGAAATATTGATCGACCCCTGATCTTCAATACTTTCCAGAGCATTAGAGAATATATTTTGTACAGCAAATTTTAGTTGTTGCTCATCCGCACGTATATTTGGAAGATTTTCTTTTAAATCCCAATGAAGCCGGATGCGAGATGCATACATGGAATGCTTTTGAGGAATCCAGTCTGTCAGTTTTTCATTGATATTAATGGCTTTTAAATCCGGTTTCTCAAATTCTACAAATCGCATGAAACCATCACTCATACGTTTTAAACGATCTATCTGTCCTGTAATAGCCTTAAAATAATCTTCCGATTCTTTACCATATTTACAATTATTTTTATTGAGAAAATGCCGAAGTTCTTCAGCATTCAATTTTAATGAAGTTAAGGGTGTTTTTAAGCCGTGAGCTAATTTTTGGGCAACCTGTGCCCACTGCTTGACCTGTTTGATGCGCATTTCTTTTTCTGTATCTGTAATGAGAATACTATGTACCTGGAATACGGGTATATACCTGGTGGAAAATAATAGATAAATTGTTTGGTTTTTATTATCCAAAGAATAGCTTAAATATTTTTGGGTTTGGCCGTAATTAATTATTTCTTCCAGAATGTTACGAAAAGATGCAAAGTGTTCTCCTCCAAAAACTACTTTATAATGATTATTGATACTTTGATGAGGATCCAGACTCAATATAGTGGCGAGATATTCACCCATATATTGAATGTTTCCTTTTCGATTAATCAAAAGAATTTTATCCTGTACTCCAGCTTGTGCCAGCAAGCGAAGAAAAAGAGTAAATATGCTGCGTTTTCTGGTCTTGAATAATACCGTAAGGAATATAATTCCTAAAATAAACGGTAAACTCCAGAAATAAGGATTCATAGAAATTATTTCAGTTGGGAAGGGAATCCGGGATTGCTGTAATTCAAACATTTGATAGCGGGCTTGGTTTGATTCCGGAGAGTAGAGCAAAAGAAAATTTTTCTTTTTATCTCTGACTATATTAATATTAATACCCATTCGGTTGGATATTTCCAGAGAACATAATTCTTTCAATTCATTATCCAGAATAATGATACGTTCATCTCTGATAACTGCTACTATCTCATAACGACCGTCATTGTTTAAATCTTCTACACTGTTAATATAAACAGGTCTGTTATAGGTGTCAGTAGATTGTATCTCCTTCAACTCATGGTCTAACATGCGAATAATCCCGTCTGTATTGCCAATCACGATTTCATCTATTCCATCTCCATTAAAATCTCGGCATATCTTAACATTTTCTATTTGCATATTGGCTGCCATAGGTTGATGGCCAATACTTCTTTTTTTAAGGATATTTCCTGTCAGAGGTTCAAGCATAAAAATATTAAGATGATTATAAGGTTCATTTTTTGAACTAAACTGATAAACAAAAAGATTTGACTTCCCATCTCTTTGAAAATTTCCTTTTGCTATTTTCACCCCAGTCCATCTTGATCCGAATGAACGTGACCATAATAATTTTCCATCTGATTGCAGAGCAAATACATATGAACTATCATCGGTAAAATTATTGTATGTAACTCCGTTGCCGTTGGCATAAGTAGCCAGAATGATTTCTTTCTCACCGTCCTGATTAAAATCCTCAACCAAATAATCATTCAGGAAAGATCCAAAAAGAAATTCCCATTGTATGTCCCTGGTAATAGGATCAATGGTAAAAATGCCTCTTTTTTCATTGGGATTCCAGCCGGTGTAATACTGAAACATCCATTGCTGTGAATGTGGATTATGGATTTTAGTAATAAACTTGATTGATTGAATATAGGTTAAAGAATCATAAATTCCGGCTGGGCTAAATTTCATGAAATGCACTAATTGATCAGCTGAGATCATTTTACCATTCATTTTATCACTTGGTAATAAAAAGTCATAATAGCGAAAGTTATTTTTTCTATAATCAATCAGAAAATGGATTGAATCCATTTTTGTGTGGGGTATGGGATGAGCATTGAAAGGTACACTTAAAGCCAAACCAAAACTTTTATAATAATGATCCAGATTATTGGAGAGCACATCAATTTGCAGTCCGCCTTGAATCATTATTTCATCAATACTATCCTCATTCGC
>JAWODZ010000219.1:0-28722 GCA_046483025.1 bacterium | reverse complement strand
ACCAGGTCAAAGGACGTCGAGCCCCATCTCTTGGGGTATTATGTGGATTATACCTCCGATGCCTTGGTGGACAGCCTTGCCCGCTTTCAGTCCCTGCGATTGGAGCGTGCAAAGGAGATCGTGTGTAGGATGCATGATAGGGGTATCGATCTCTCCTGGGAGCGGGTCCTCGATCTGGCGGGCGGCAGGAAATGGCTGTAATTTATAGCAATTATCACAGCTTGAAGGGGGTCATGTGTCCCTCTTCATGGAAATACCCGTTTCGTGCCATTTCTGCTTGACAAACTTGAATTTAATGTTTATTAGATCCGAATAATCTAACAAATTTCCCCTGTGGTTTCGACCCAGGGTGCGGGGCCACTTCGGTGGCCCCTGCTTTTTTTAGAAACAGTGTAATGCGTACTTACATATATGTAGACGGATTCAATTTTTATTACGGTGCAGTCAAAAAAACACCATACAAATGGGTCGGTTTTAAGAAATTCTGCAAGGCCGTAAAGAAAGTGCCGGAATTGAGTGGGTAAAGGAAAATGAGGGAGTATCATCAGATGTTGTTTTCAAAAGGAGTCAAATTTGGTAATCTCCGAAATTATATGGAAACAGCAGTTTGTTGAAACAAAAAAGGAAACAGAGCTTTGCCCATTTCCGCCCGGGATATGGACCCCGCTGAAAGGAGATATTATGAACGACAACGAACCCAAAGTCCGTGAGCCGCTTCCCGAAGCCTTTACGTCAGAAGAAGAGGCCGGAGAATTCTGGGATAGCCACAGCACGAGTAAGTATGAGGAGTATCTTGAGCCAGCTGACGTGAAAATCGATATTCAGCATAGGCGATTTGAGATCGAGCTTGACAGGGAATCATTTCTCGCTCTGAATGCATACGCCAAGAAAGCCAATATATCTGTCAAGAACCTTGCAAGCAGCATTATTAAGGAAGGTATAGCGGCTTCTTAGGGGTCGCGCAAAAATAAATTCGCAAAATTGGCGTTAAGAGTTGTAATGAAGAAGGGGGATTTTAGCAATATCAACGATCAAAAGCATTCAGCTCCCATGAAACCCGAATATGATTTCAGAAATATGCCCGGAGGTACAAAAGGAAAGTATTACAGGGCCTACCGAGAAGCCCATACGGTGAAGGTTCATCAGGAAGATGGCAGCGCAGTTAGTCTCTCGATTTGAGCAATATCTGCAGAAAACCGATAATGTCAAGGGCGTTCGGAACTATGGTTTGCTTGTACATGATAACAATGAAACCATAGACAGAAAGCACACAAAGTTGATGAGTATCTTCCCAAAAAATCGGGGTGACCGCTTTCTCTGGCACGGATTCCGGCCTTCGCCGGAATGACGGGTGGTTGGGTTGTTCGTCATTCCGGCGAAGGCCGTCTCTGATAAACTCAAGATTTTCAATTAAACTCATGTGGTATTTTTCTCTGTATCGATTATCGATCTTTTTTAAATGGATACAGGGAAAATCTCCGCATTGAAAGCAGAATTCAATATCTGCCTGATATATTTTCTCACAATATTTTTTAATAAAGGCACATTTTTTATTATCTATACGACAGCCTCTGCAAATATGTTTTCTTCTTTCCCCGCTCATGGTATAACCAAAATAGCCCACACATGTTTTGCAGTAAATACCGCAGGGAGCAATAAATTCTTTTTTCATTAATTATTTCTTTGTTACAAATAAAATTAATAATGTTTTTCTCCACCTGTCAGGCAGAGCTTGTCTAAGCCTGACCGTGGCTCTTAATTCGCAGCCCTACGCTACGGTCACCCTTCGACAAGCTCAGGGTGACAGGAAGAACACATCTAAAATCTCCAATCATCAATCATCCCTGATTAAAATCTTCCCCAGTTCTCCTCCCGTCAGGCCAAGTCTTTCGGTGACCATCAGGACAGGCTCTGTTGAAGCCTGACAGTTGCGACAAATAAACATTATAATAAAACCTAAATTTACTACCGGATTGTATTCCCTTCCTGTTATTTTTTATGGGAGTGCATTCCCTTTATGGAATGCACGTAGCGCGACACTATTACTATCTCTCCCCCCGTGCAATGCATAAAGGCATTGCACTCCGTATTAATAACTTCCACCATCACCCAAATTCCTCTCCAATTCCTCTGCCTGAAAAATCCCCTTTTCAGTAATGTAACCTGTAATAAAATTATGAGGCGTGACATCAAAAGCAGGATTATAAACATCAACCCCCGGGGGACCGGTAAGTTTACCAAATCCCTGGATAACTTCTTCAGGAGATCTTTGCTCAACCGGGATTTGAGAGCCGGACTTCAAAAAGAAATCAAAAGTAGAAACCGGGGCAGCAATATAAAACGGGATATTATGTTGTACGGCCAGTACAGCCAAGGGATACGTACCTATTTTATTAGCAGTGTCTCCATTGGCAGCAATGCGGTCAGCTCCGGTGATAACATAGTCAATCCTTTTCTGTTGCATAAGAAATCCGGCAGCCGAATCACATAATACCGTGACTTCCACTCCGGACTGCTGCAGCTCCCAGGCAGTCAACCGGGATCCCTGCAGCAAGGGGCGGGTTTCATCCGCATAGACTTTTATCTGTTTTCCCATTTGGACCGCAGCATAAATCACCCCCAGGGCAGTGCCGTAATCAGCCGTGGCTAATCCCCCGGCATTACAGTGGGTAAGAACGGTTGCTGTATCCGGTAACAGCCGGGCTCCGTTTTTCCCAATTTTTCTGCAAATCCTCTTATCCTCATCAAGGATTGACAGTGCTTCATTTAAAATAATTTTTTTCAATTCCGTGACTGGTTTATGTGAATATTCCTGAACAACGTTTTCCATTCTGTCCAGAGCCCAGAACAGGTTAACTGCAGTTGGCCTGGTTGTTCTTAAATAATCACTGGTTTCGTGAACAATATCAAATAATTCCTTGCTCTCGGTTCCTGAATAATTATGAGCTGCTAAAGCTATGCCCAATCCGGCGGCTATCCCGATTGCAGGTGCTCCTCGCACTTTCAGACTTTTTATAGCACCCCCCAAAGTCTCGATATCTTCAATATCAATATAGATAAGCTCTTCCGGGAGTCTGGTCTGATCAATGAGCCTGATTTTATTATTTTTCCAGGTAATGGTATCAACCGGCATATTTTATTTCCCCATAATCTGTACTACGATTCTTCTTTGTCGGGATTTATTGTCACAGTCAACCACTACAATCTGCTGCCAGGTGCCGAGCATAAGAGCACCGTCCTTAAAAGGTGCTGTAAAAGAACCACCGATAATAGCTGCCCGTACATGGGCATCTCCATTACCATCTGCCCAGGTATCATCATGATGATATCTTTTTTCAGAAGGTGCAAATTTTTCCAAAGCTTCCGGAAGATCCTTGACCAGACCCGGTTCATATTCAATGGTAGTCACACCCGCAGTTGAACCGGAAACAAAAACCATACAGCTGCCTTCCTGCAAACCGCTTTTTTTTACTACTGTTACTACCTGCTCCGTGACATCAACAATGTCACTGAATCCCCTGGTGCTGATATCGATATAATCTGTTATGATCTCGATTTATTTCTCCTTTTAAATAAAATAAAAAATGCTACACCACCACCCTGACAGGGTCTAAAATATGACCCTGTCAGGGTGGTTTTCGTCTCCACACCTGTCAGGCTGAGTCCTTCGGTTACCCTCAGGACAGGCTCTGTCGAAGCCTGACCGTGGCTCTTTATTCATAGCCCTACGCAATGGTCACCCTTCGACAGGCTCAGGGTGACATCAAAACAGAATCCAACCTGAACTTTGACAAAGGACTCAGGGTGACTTGTCTGCTCTTACTGCGACTCTATCCTCTAAGAGCATCGACTACAGACTTCGACCCCCCGAAATTTTCTTTATATCTCTCTAAAAACTCTTCTAAAGTATAGGTATGGCTCTGAGGACCGTCAGCTTCTAAAACATAAGCAGCAGCCAGACTGCCTAATCGACCGGCTTGTTCCCAGCTGAGACTAGAACATAATCCCTTTAAAAGTCCTGCCCGAAATGCATCTCCCACTCCGGTAGGATCACCATGTTTGGTTACTTTGGCTATCGGAATATGAATCTTCTTCCCCGTATGAAAAATATCAGCTCCCTTTTCCCCTCTGGTTACAATTAAATTTTCAACCTCTGAATAGATATCTTTATCAGACATGTCCGTCTTTTTCTTGAACATCTCGAACTCATAATCATTCAGAATAAAGATAGTTGCTCCTTTTATCCCCTCCTGCAATGCTTCTCCGTCTAATTGCACTATCTGCTGTCCGGGATCAAAAACATATGCAAGTTTATACTCTTTGCACTGAGCTACAAAATGAATCATAGCTTCCGGATCATTGGGGGCAATTATGATCATGACTGATCCATTGTCTTTGAACTTTTCTAAAGAAAGTTCTTTAGTATATTTCATGGCTCCCATATAAAAGGAGGCTATCTGATTACCCTTTCTATCACTGTTAGCAAAAAAAGAAGAGGTATAGGCATCATGAAATATTTTTGTATGTGTTGTATCCACTCCCATATTATCCAGATCAGCTTTATAATCTTCAAAATCTAAGCCTGCAGTTCCAAAAAGAATTGGCCTTTCCTTTAATAAGGCTAAATTATAACTGATATTTGCTGCACACCCACCGCGTCTTTTATTCAGGTTGTCTACTAAAAAACTGACACTGATGGAATCCAGTTTTTCTGCAATCAGGTGTTGGGAAAATTCTCCCTTGAATGTCATCAAATAATCAAAAGCAATGGAACCGGTAACTACAATATCCATAAAAACGCTCCTACATTTTTTCTGGTTTGGAAATTCCTAAAAGAGTAAGCCCATTGGCAAGTACTATTCTGGAAGCCTGACAGAGAGCCAGCCGGGCACAGGTCATTTCTGCATTCTCAGTGACCACCCGCATAGTTTCATCTTCTCTGCCTGCATGTTGAAATTTATGATAGGCAGTGGCAACCCCTTCCAGATAGGTGGTCATCTTCTGGGGCTCAAATCCGGTTGCTACCTGCTGTACCACATCCGGGTAGTTTAACAGTTCCTTGATTAAGGCTGTTTCCTCGGCACTGGTAAGCAGAGACAGATCAGCCTCATTCTCTGTTGTGTATCCTTGTTCTCCGGCATATCTTATAATACTGCAAATTCTGGCATGAGCATACTGAACATAATAGACTGGATTTTCTTCAGACTGAGTTTGAGCAAGTTTGATATCAAAATTAAGATGACTGGACATGGACCGGTTAACAAAAAAATATCTGGTAACATCTTCCCCCACTAAATTTAGCAATTCATCCAGGGTAGTAAAATTTGCTTTTCTGGTAGACATTTTTACCTTCTCCCCTTTTTCTACCAGAGTAACAAATTGATGTACCAGCACTGTAATGCGGGAGGTATCAAATCCCAGGGCTTTCACTGCTGCCAGCACATCCGGATAGGTATCAGCATGATCAGCTCCAAAAATATCTATAATTTTATCAAAACCTCTTTTTATTTTATCGCAGTGATAAGCAATATCCGGGAGTCGGTAAGTAGGCTCTCCTGTGGATTTAACCATAACCCGATCTTCCTCCCTGCCCATTTGGGATAATCTAATCCACAGGGCATTATCCTTTTCATAGGCCAGATCCTTTTGTTTCAACTGGTCCACGACCTCATCTATTTTTCCGGTTTCATACAAGGACTTTTCATTATAAAACACATCGAAATGAATTCCCATCCTTTTCAGGGTAGATACAATATCTTCAAAAATATTTTTTTCTGCCAGCTGTTGAAAATAATCTAAATCATTAGTATCAATCAAGGCTTCACCTTTTTCATCGACTGCCTTTTGGGCAATATCTCGAATATATTCCCCTTGATAATGGGTAGAGGGAAACTGTATCTTTTTACCCAACATTTCTTTATAACGTAATTGTACAGATTCAGCTAAAATACGCATTTGACGTCCGGCATCATTAAAGTAATATTCCCGGTTAACATCATATCCAACAGCTTCCAAAAATCTGGCAATGGTATCACCCAATACTGCTTGTCTGCCGTGTCCTATGGTTAAGGGGCCGGTTGGATTCGCACTCACAAATTCAACTTGAACTTTTTTACCTTCACCCAGAGAAGCAATTCCATAACTATCTTTTTGGTTAAGTACTTTCCGGAGGGAATCATATAAATAGTTTTTGCTGAGAGTAAAATTAATAAATCCGGGGCCGGCAATCTCCATTCCGGTAACCAAATTTTTATCAATGTGAAGATTGTTAACAATATCTTTAGCTAACTGACGAGGATTGTTTTTAATTTGGGAGGCAAGTATTAAAGCTATATTGGTGGCTAAATCTCCGTGTTCCTTTTGTTTGGGGGCAGTTAGAGCGAAATCCAAGGGCTTGTCAATTGCTAAATCACACTTTTTAACTGCCTGTCGAATTTTTTCCTTTAAATAATCTTCTATATTCATAACTGGTTTTTAAGAAAATTTTTCAAGATCTGCATCACCCCATAATCTTTCCAGGTTATAGAACCTTCTATAGTCTTCCAGAAAAATATGCACAACAACATCAATATAATCCAGCACTATCCAGTGAAAATATTCATACCCCTCATAATGCCAGATGTCTTCACCCTTTCCGGAAGCCTTTTCCATAATATTATCAGCAATAGCCTTAACATGCAGTTCAGCTTCTCCATGGCAAATGATAAAATAATCCGCAATGGAACTTAGATTACCAATATCCAGCAACACAATTTCCTGGGCTTTTTTATCCTGGGCAAAACTGATTATTTCTTTGGCAAGTGCATATGAGCTGCTGTTTTTAATATCCATTATGCTCCATTTTATTCCAACTTGAAATTCGTTTGTAGTCTTTACCCAGAACCACAGTTGCATCAATTAAATAGGCTTCATTGATTTCTTTTAAAATCCTGGAGGTATCCAATCCTAAAGAACTGGCAATTTTTTTAATTCTGGTGTTCCTTCCCCTTCTATCTATTATTACTGTTTCTAATACATTAAACGATTCATAATTATCAGTTTTTACTACATCAAATCCCTCCTGACGGAGATATTCAGTGAATTCAGCAGCTACCCCTGAGACTCCACAACCATTGAGCACTTCTATTTGGAGTGGGGCTGTATCAACTGCTTTTTTCGTATCCTTTTTCTCTTCAACATTATTATCATCCTTGGGTACTATTGTTCCTTGTGAAATATTAGGTGCAGACCACTGTTTTATTAAATTATATATCAAAAAGACATTTGCTGCTAAAAAAATTAAAATTAAAACCCTGATCCAGCCATCTTTAACATTTATCTGAAAATTCTGAAATGATCTGGGTTTTGACTGTGTAAAATTTCTTTTCTTGCCGATCTTTTTTGATGTTTTAGTGCTGCTCTTCCTATAACTCCCGCTCTTAACTTTTGATTTGGGAGATGACTTAACTCTCTTGGCCTTTGATGTTGATCTTTTTTTTCTGATATTAGAAGGGGCTGTTTTTTTCTCTTGCTGTTTCTTCCTCCTCCTTGTTGAATCCATTTATACCTCATTTCTTTAAAAATGGATCTACTGTAAAAATCAATGATTAACTGTCATGCAAAAAGTGTAGAAATAAATCACATTCAGTTTTTCTTGATTTATTTCTGACTCTGATTTGATCTGATTATACTTGTACAAAAATCTATTCTCCAAAAATAAAATTGTTGTGGTTATGTCTTCTTGTAAACCTACCATAATATCCATACGGTGGTATCATTGTTTGGGGTATCTGCTGAAAATCAATAGTAAAGTTTATATTTTTGGAAGGTTGATATTTAAACATCGCTCTTTGGATAAAAAATTGACCATTAGTTGAGTTTTTTGAATTAACCCCGCCCATACCAAAAGGATGATGAAGATAACCAAATCTAACCTGCATCATTACTGGATCTGCAAATTTATAATTCAAAGTATTTAAATACAATCCCTGTGAAAACGCACTGCCTCCCATGGAATAGTAGGAAATTGAATAGCTATGAGACATATTAAAATTCTCTGGTTTAAGTAAACGATCCAGAAATCCTTTGGTTTGTTGTATCCCCCTTACAGGACTATAATCAGAACTCTTCTTTTCCGATTGTGCAATTAATAATATAGGAATAAATAAAAAAAGGATCACTGTAAACAATTTAAATTTTCTGTTCATAATAATTCTCCCCAGATTTATATTTATGTTTAAATTTTAAAAAATAATCTCTAAAAGTCAAATGTTTTCGGAACAAAAAGCAAAAAAATTGGTTTAAAGCTACAAATAAATTTGATTTTTTTATTCGAATTTATTATAATTAAAACGTTTAATTTATAAAGAAAACATCAAATTTTAAAAAATGGAGTTAACAGATCATCATGATTGAATTTAACAACATTTCAAAAAATTACGGATTAACAAAAGCACTAATCGATGTTTCCTTTTCTGTTAAAAAAGGAGAAATTATCGGCTTTGTGGGGCCGAATGGTGCAGGTAAAACAACTGCCATGAAAATCATCACCACTTATACAGCACCCACAGCAGGTAATGCCAGAGTAGGAAAATATAATGTACAGGAAAATCCTCTTGAGGTAAGAAAACTCATTGGCTACCTTCCTGAATCTGTACCTCTTTATGATGAAATGCTGGTTTCTGAATATCTTGAATTCATTGGGAATACTCGCCATCTGAATGGAAAGCTTAAAAAAAGGTTTGACTGGGTAGTGCAGGCATGCGGTCTGGAATCTATGATAAATCGTAAAATCGGAGTTTTATCCAAAGGGTTCAGACAACGAACCTGTCTTGCCCAAGCCTTAATACATGATCCGGAAGTGCTTATACTTGATGAGCCCACCTCTGGACTGGATCCCATTCAGATTATCAGCATTCGCAATATGATTAAAGAATTAGCCCATGAGAAAACTATCATTCTGAGCACTCATATTCTTCCTGAGGTTTCAAATATTGCTGATCGTATTCTGGTTATAAATAAAGGAAAACTTGTTGCTGATGGTACTTTCCAGGAACTCATCCAGCAGGTCAGCAAATTCAGTTCAATATATATTGCAGTTAAAACAAACAAAAAAGAATTTGAAGACGGTATTAAAAATATATCCGAACTAAAAGATATCACCTATGATCATTCTACCAAACGCGGTGTTACCGGTGCTCATCTGTATTATACGGGGAAAATTGATATGACTGAAAAACTAAATCAGATAATACAGAAAAATAAATGGAAAGTTATCGAATTTCATCCGGAAAAACTATCCTTAGAGAATACTTTTATCCGATTGACCCGATCAAATGAATCTGAAAAACAAGCTGAGTCAGGAGGGAAATAATCATGAGAGATATTGCTATTATTTTTAAAAGGGAATTTCAAAGTTACTTTTATTCACCCATAGCCTATGTTTTCAGTATTATTTTTATATTCCTGAACACTTCAATTTATATGTTCCACTTCTTTCTTTTGGGAAATGCTGATATGAGATCATTTTTTTCAACTCTTCCTCTGGTTTTGGGAATAATATTCATCCCTGCAATTTCAATGCGTTTATGGTCAGAAGAAAAAAAACTTGGAACTATAGAGTTAATCCTTACTCTACCCATTAAAACCGAATTTATTGTACTGGGCAAATATCTGGCAGGATTTGTTTTCTATCTTATTGCCCTTGCAGGTACACTGACAATCCCTATTATTCTTGTTATTCTGGGAAAACCGGATTTCGGACCTATTGTGGGAGGGTATTTGGGTGCTATCCTGCTTGGCGGTTTTTTTATGTCCATAGGTATTTTTATATCCAGCTTCTTTTCTGATCAAATTGTTTCTCTTATTATTACAAGTCTAGTGTGTGGATTTATAACTCTTATCGGATGGCAGTATGTTCCCATGTTAATTGATGGATGGATTCCCGGTTTAGGTACTTTTCTGAATAAGTATATTGGAGTAAGTCGTCATTTTAATGACATTGAACGGGGAGTTCTTGATATTAAATCAATAATATACTTTTTATCCTTTACCATACTCTTCCTCTTTTTAAATGTAAAAATCTTGGAAAGGAGAAAATACTAATGAAAATATTTGATTATAAAGACCGTAACAAACAATTTGTCATAACTTTTATAACCGGTGCAGTCTTATTAGGCGCTATTGTTATACTGATTAACATGATATTCAATAATATAAACATCGGAAGATTTGATCTGACAGCCAATAATATTTATACCATCTCACCTTCAGTGAAAAAAATATTTTCTGATTTAGAAGCTCCTATTGAAGCCACCTATTATGTGTCATCTTCAGAAAAAATGCCTACAGAATGGAAAAATCTAGAGCAGGATGTCCGTGATCTTCTCAAAGAGTTGGAGTTATCTTCCAACTCCATGTTTTCTTATAAAATATTCGATCCTTCCAAGGAAGAAGAAAAAGCAGCCCTGCAGGGAAAAAAAGAAAATGAAGAAGATAATTCATTATTGACTCCTGATGAGAGTGAAGAAAAGATTACTCATGAAAGAATTGCAGCCAGACTCTATGAAAAAGGAGTAATGCCTTTTGGTGTTCGTAGTACCAACCGGGATGAATTTGCCATAAAAAGAGTATATTCATCTATAGTACTCTCTTATCTTGACCGGAAAGAAGAGGTGATCGCTGAGGTACGCCCGTCTACTTTCGGAAACCTGGAATATGATATAATGTCACGCATTTACAAATTAATTACCAACAAACGACCCAAAATTGGATTTTATCCCAGTCAACCCGAAATACCTCCTGAATATCGAAGATACTACCAGGGACAAACTCCTCCTGATCAATATACAGATGCAGTTGAACTGCTTAAACAAAACGGTTATAGTGTTATAAGAACAAATATAAAAGAAGATGATCCCATTCCCGAAGATATAAAAACTATGATATTATGTCTGGATCAGCCTTTAAATGAAC
Source organism: bacterium (assembly GCA_046483025.1). GTDB lineage: Bacteria > Zhuqueibacterota > QNDG01 > QNDG01 > CAYUAG01 > CAYUAG01. Next base: position 17,769 of record JAWODZ010000219.1, on the reverse strand, counting down.
GGCAACTGTTTGAAATTGATAAACTTATTCATAATGGGGTGCATATTATTATGGCAGGTCAGATGTTTAATTATCAAATTTCAAAATCTCAAAAACCAGGAGAGTTTGACCTGAGAGGAATGCCCACAAGACTTAATATTAATGAGCTAATAAAAGATTATGGCTTCGAGATAGATGATCAAATGTTTATGGACAAAAATACTATGTACATTCAGATACCGGTCTATGAAACCAAAAAAATGGGTGTCTTTCAGGTTCAACAGCAGCGCTACGAACCGGTAACAAAACCTGTCTTGATTAAAATTGATCCTAATAACATAAATCAAAGTCTATCCATTTCAAACGGAGTAAGTTCTATTGCCTATATGTATGGTAACAGACTGATGATTAACAAAAAAATAGTGGAAGACAATAACCTCACTTATGAGATCCTGTTCACTTCCAGCAACCGCTCCTGGACACAGAGACCATATGGTTACAATGTAAATACAAGTCCTCCGGAACCGGATCAAATTTTAAAACATGAACCCCTGGGAATATACGTGAACGGGGAATTCCCTGTAAAATACAAGGATAAAAAAGCTCCTGCCTGGGAATCAAACCAGAATCCGGGTGAAAACAAATTCGAAGAAGGCATTGCTGATACTACCAGAATTACTGGTGAGCCAGAAGAAAATAAAATGATTTTATTTGGTTGCAGTAATTTATTTAAAAATAATATACTTGCTTCTGTAGCCAGTCATAAATCTCTATTACTTAATTCTGTGGATGCTTTTACCCTTGGAGAAGAACTGATCAATATCAGATCAAAAAACTTTCAGGCAAGAAAAATATCAGAAGTTAGTGCTGCTGGCAAGGCTGCTTCAAAACTTTTTGTTGTTGGTTTCCCCATTGTAATATTTATACTTGCTGGCTTCTATATTAACATAAAAAGGAAAAACAAGCGAGGAGTAAACTCATGAAAGAGAAATATTTAAAAATATTTGCTGTTGTCTTTGTAGTACTGTTGATTATTTTTTTCGTAACCAAACCCCGAAGAAGTGGAGTAAACATTGAGGAATTAGTCCAGAATATTATCATTGGTGTTGCTAAGGAAGATGTACAATCCATTGAAATATACAAACAAACTGACACTGATGAGCCAGTAAAAATAACTTTTAAAAAACAAGCAGATCAGTGGAGAATATCAACACATCTTAATTGTAAAGCAAAGAACAACAAAATCAGTAAACTATTAAACGATCTGCTGAATATGACCGGAAAAGTGAGATCTTCAGATCCCAATCATCATGAAAAATATAGTATTACTGATTATAAGGGAATCCATATTCTTTTAAAAGATGAGACTGACAAAACCCTGGCAAATCTTATATTTGGGAAGAAACCGGAAGACAGAAACTCCTCTTTTGTCCGTTTTGCCGGGAATGATAAAGTTTATTTCGGGGATAAAGACATTCTCTCTGATATCAATATATATAGTAATTTTGATACCTTAACTTCTTTTAAACAGGATAACTTTGTTGATTTACAGGCAGTGGATAAAGATGAAAAAGATATTACTATTATAGGCTTAATTTCCGGAAACAAACAGAGAATCATTAAAAAAGTTGAAAAAGAAGTTGAAGTGACCAAAGATGATTCTGTAACAACCACTGAAAAGAAGAATGTTTGGGTATTGCTAAGGAATGAAAAAGAAATTGATCTTGACCAGAAGGAAGTTGAAAAATTTGTACGCGCTGTAACCAGTATAAGAGCTCAGGAATTAGTTGATAAAATTGGTGGTTCATTTTCTGATATGAATAAATCAGAAAAATATGGGTTCCAGCGTTCCAGAAATGTGTTAGTATTTAAAAAAGATGAGAAATCCGATCAGCAAAATGTTATCTTTGGTGATCAATATGAAGAAGATAAGGGATATTATATGCAGGTTCAGTATGATAAAGGACTGGTATATAAAGTATCCAAAAGTAAATATGATAAAATCTTCGAATGGATTGATAAACTGCCGGAAATCCAGTCTGAATAAAAAATATCTATAGTTTCTGTATAACTTAAACCATCCCTTACTGACATCAGTAAGCGGATGGTTTTTTATTCAGAGATATTTAAAAGTAATAAAACCATAGAGCACACAGAGAAATTCACACATACTCATCTGCTCCGCAAGAGTTCATGTTCCTGGGTCTACATACAAAACATCCATATTTTGAGAAAAAATATTTGACATTTACTTAATAAATCATTAAATAAGAATTAATAAATTTTTTAAAACATAAGATCACAGTGAAAAACGCAAAGAATATAAATATTTAATAATTTATTTTATTGCGATCTTTGCGGACTCTGCGTACTCGCTCTGCAGGGGCTCCGGCCCCTCCGGGAAAAAGACGTTTCATCATTTACACAAAGGAGTATAAAATATGAACAATAAATTAACTGTTTACTGTTTATTGCTTATCGGATTATTATCACTGCAGTCCCTGTCAGTTCAAGCTGATCAAACAGTTATGGGCAACATGCGGATTCAGGCACTTTCGGAAAATCTTATTCGTATCGAACAGAAAGGACCAAAAGGATTTGAGAACAGACATACCTTCACAGTCATAGAACGCAGCTGGCCTGGTGAAAAAATTAAGATTCAAAAACAAGAAAACCATACCATTCTGACTACTACAAAATTCCGGATGGAAATACCACATAACTGCCGTTCCCTGAAAGGGATCATTGTACAGCTGATCAAAGGGAAAGATCGTTTTCAATTCAAAGGTATACCTGAAACAGATTATATCCCCGGACCTGTCAATAAGCCTGAAATCTGGATACTTCCCGATCATCCGCGTATGGTTCCTCCTGAATGGGGAGCAACACCGCCTCCGGAAAAATACAGAGATGATCCTCATTCCGGCTGGGATATAAGCAATAATGCCCAGGATGTGTATGTTTTTCTTGTTGAACCTGATGATTACCAAAAATTCAGAAAAGATTTTCTGAAACTCACCGGTCCTGTACCTATGCCCCCGCTTTATGCTTTTGGATTATGGGACAGCCGGTATCATCCTTATACTGAAGAATCTGCCTTGCAGACCATTGATACCTACCGGGAAAAACAAATACCGCTGGATGTATTTGTGGTGGATACAGACTGGCGTGTTGGTGCATCCCATGGGTACACTATAAACGATTCTCTGTTTCCGGATATGGAACGATTCATCCGCAGGGCACATGACCGGAATGTACGTCTGATGTACAATGATCATCCGGAACCGCAGGCTGAGACTGCACTGGCTCCCGGAGAAATCCAGTATCGATGGGATGGGCTTACCAAACTCTTTGATATGGGGATTGATATCTGGTGGTATGACCGAAACTGGTATACCGGACTGCATGAACCCATGCCTGGTATCAGCAAAGAAGTCTGGGGAATGCGTCTTTATCATGACATTACTCAGGAATACTATCCTGAAAAAAGGCCTCTGATCATGTCCAATGTGGATGGTATTGACAATGGTTTCTGGAACTATCCTTCTCATCCTGCTTCTCACCGGTTCCCGATATGGTGGACCGGCGACCAGAAATCCAGCTGGGAATTTCTCGAAATGGGTGTGGCCAATGGCGTTAACAGCGGAATCCACCGGATGATGCCTTATGTCAGTGAGGATCTCGGAGGTCATACAGGGGGAAATCCGGATCCGGAACAGTATGTACGATGGGTGCAATACGGAGTGTTTTCCCCCATTGCCCGTCTGCATTGCACCCGGGGACTGACACGCTATCCCTGGGAGTATGGACAAGAGGCTGAACATATTTCTGCGGAATATATCCGTATGAGATACCGTTTACTTCCTGTTCTGTATGCTGCGGCCCGCCGTGCTTATGAGAATGGAACACCAATGATGCAGCGCTGTGATCTGGAATGGCCCGACCAACCGGAAGCTGACAGGGAAAAACAGTATCTTTTCGGAGAGGACTTGCTCGTTGCGCCAATCGCCCTGGCCAAAACCAGAGATATCCCTCTAAATCCGGGCCTATTTAAAACCTCTGACGGACAAGCAGGACTCAGAGGGGAATATTTCAACAATCAGGATCTGCAGGGAGAACCTGTTTTTGTGCGCAGAGATACAAATCTGAATTTTATCTGGGGTAGCGAAAGCCCTGATCCCCGTATTTCTGCAAATCACTTCTCTGTGCGCTGGACCGGAACAATTTATCCTTCAGATGAAAGCAGTTCATCCCGGTTTAAAGTGATCTCGGATGATGGAGTCCGGGTTTGGATACAAGACAGCCTGGTTGTTGACGGCTGGCGGGATCAGGCGCCCACAGACTATCCGGTTAGGATGAAACTGAACCCAGGTCAATCCTATCCTTTAAAAATAGAATTTTATGAAAATGCCGGTGGAGCACATTTACAGTTTATGCGTACCGTCGATGTGGAACAGATCTATCAGCTCTGGATCCCGCCTGGTTCCTGGCAGGATATCTGGACAGGAAAAATCATGCAGGGTCCGGACATAGTTACCATACATCCGGTATTATGGAAATGTCCCATTTATGTCCGGAACGGCGGTCTGGTCTTTTCCCTGCCCCAGATGCAGTATACATCTAAACATGCCTGGAACAAGGTAATTATTGATGCGTTCGTTCCTGTAGAAGATACATCCGGAATCACACGCATTCTGTATGAAGATGATGGCATCTCCCCTGCCTATCAGCAGGGATCCTTTTGTAAGACTCCGGTAATCCAGAGCAGACAGGGCAATAAAGTACAGTTGACTATAGAAAAGATGAAAGGGGATTATAAAGGTTCAGTTTCTTTACGGGACTGGATCATCCGTTTTAATCTGCCTCCGAAAACACAACCGCAATATATTCTTGTGAACGGCAAAACGCCGGAAGAAAATCCATTATTAAAACAGCAGCTGATAACTAAACCAGAGACACGTGAAGGTATAATGCCTTTTAGATCTGGCGCCAGACCACGTCCTGAGGCCGGCTCTGTTCTGGAAATATACCTGACTCAGCAGAATACACGAACACCTATCCAGATTTCTTTTAAATTGTAAAAATCCATTAATAATCTTACATTGTTCTGGCAACTTGTTCAATCAACATCCTTTAAAAAGAGGAGCAATTCTATGAATTTCTTAGGTAAATTTTTTGGCAAGAATAAGGATAGTGATAATAGTTCTATCAAAAAAAGTGAAAACCCAGCAAGCACAGAAGAGATAACTTCTGAACCAGATACAAATGATAAAATTGATCCGATAGAGTCATTCATTACCAGACTCAAAAGTGATCCCACCCTGTTCCCATTTGATATCGTTATGGCACTTGCTGAAATTGACAACGATCATGCCATGGAAGCATTATCAACGGCTCTCAATAATGATAACATCAAAATACGGAAAACAGCCATCAAGGCTGTTGAATCCATTGCCAACAGTCGTTTCCTGGCTTCACTTGAACCGGATTCCAAAGACTGGCAAAAAGATCCTGCCATCCAGGCATCCGTGGACATCGGAGATGACCACGTTGTAAAAATACTTATCTCATCTCTAAATGACGAAAAAATTGATGAACCAACACGGAAATCAGCCATAAACACATTGGGTATTTTAGGACAGAACGGAGATAAGCGGACAGTTGAACCGATCATCAAAGCTCTGAACGACAAAGCCTGGAGTGTACGATTTCAGGCTGCTGATAGTCTGGTTAAAATATATAAGGAAGGTAAGCTTGAAGAAACCGATTCCAATCTTGTTGAAGCCAAAATAGCTGCCATAAAATCTATATTGCCCTCTGAACGGATACAAGATCTGCGTAAAAACGGCCTCTGGCCTTTTTGAATGTGTAACGAGTTATGTAACGAGTAGAAAATAAAAATACATCAAACACCCGGTGACTCGCTTCGCTCGACAACCGGGGTTTTGACACACTCTCGGAATTATGGAACATTGCAAGGTTGGAAGATTGAATACAATTGACGAAAGTATAAACTCATTATTCCAATATTTCAATATTCCAGTATTCCAGCATTCAAGTATTCATTTCTCCTTTTCTTCCTTCTCCATTCTCCCTTTTTTCCAGCTACTGATTGACACAGATTTACACGGATTTATTGATAATATTTTTCTTTCCCGGTCATTGACTGAATATTCATTGCTTTATCGTGCAATAAGCAGGAATACACCGGCTGCAATTGCCAGTATTGCCATAAGAGGCTGCAGTCCGTTAAAGTGCAGGTCAAATAAGGATACCACTCCCTGCAAAATCAACCAAATAGCCAGTAAGGTTCCGCTTATACGACTGAAGTTAGCTTTTGCCATTATCTTCTCCTTTTTTTTATGAATAATATAATCATTTTTTTCGCCAATGTCACGGCTTTACTCTCTCATATTGTTTTTTTTACAGCACTCCAGGCAATTTTCATGGAAGTCACTTCTCTGGAAGCATTGTGTTTACGCTTCGAAGACTCTGCGTTCAAATTTTATTTTTAATCAGCCCCAAAAAAGCTTTAATAAAATTATCTTCTCTCATATCTATTGCTTTATTGTTCAATCCTTAGTATGTTATAGGAAAAAATTTTAAAGATTTGAACCAATGAAGCAAAGTTTAGATATTACAAAAGCAGACGTCCGGAAATTCCAGAAGCACGTTCTCAATTTTTACCAAACCCAGGAGAAAAATTACCCCTGGAGACAGACGTATAATCCCTACCATATACTGATCTCTGAACTGATGCTGCAGCAAACCCAGACTGATCGTGTCATCAGCAAATTTAATAGCTTTATAGAAAAATTTCCTACGGTACATGAATTAGCAAAAACTGAGACACCGCACCTGCTCCGGGAATGGAAAGGCCTGGGGTATAACCGGCGAGCCCTTTATTTACAAAGGGCTGCTCAGGAAATAGTAAGTAAGTTTGACGGAGCAGTTCCGGCTGATCCTGAAATTCTCATAACTCTTCCGGGTATTGGGAAATATACAAGTAAAGCAATCAGTGTATTTGCCTTTAACCAACCGGAAATTCTGCTGGAAACCAACATACGGACTGTATATATTCATCATTTCTTTCCAGGCAGTCATAAAATTTCAGATAACAAGATTGAACCTGTGGTTGAACAAACTCTCTATAAAAAAAGTCCCAGAACCTGGTATTCTGCTGTAATGGATTACGGAAGCTGTCTGAAAAAACAATTGAAAAACATTAATGAAAGAAGTAATTCTTATAAAAAGCAATCTCCTTTTAAAGGTTCAGACCGGGAAATCAGGGGAAAAGTATTGGAAGAATTGTTAAAACATGGATCTGTTTCCGGCTCTGAAATGGAACGAAATGTTTGCACAGATAGAAAAAGGTTATATCGGATTCTGTCAGATTTACACAAAGAAGGCTTTGTTCAGGAAAAAAATGAGACTTATTATCTGAAAAAAAAGAGAAAATATTAAATAATCAGCAAATAAAAAGTAAACAATCAATAACAATAAGTTTAATATTTCGTATAATTCCTGTAAAACGAGTGTAACTATCAATACAATCTGTAAGCAATAAAGAGTAGTTTATGTTTTCTGAGTTTCAAAAAGGCTTAAAAAAATTCTATCACAGTCCTCCCGGACTTCGGTTTCAACAGCTGTATCATCGACGCCACCAAACGAATAAATCTTTCATCAGACGGATTGCTTTTATCTTAACCGGACTGCTGCTTCTTCCTATAGGAGTGATTTTCTGGTTTATTCCAGGCAGCGGCTGGCTTATTATATTTATCGGACTTGCTCTCCTCTCCGGTGAATCAAAAGACATAGCCCGCTTTCTTGATTTTCTGGAATTAAAAACGCGTAAGCTGATCAAACCTTATATATCAAAGAAAAATAACTGATCAGAAACAGTAAGCCACAGATATACACGGGTAAAATACAGATAAATATTTAAATCCGTGATTATCCGTGTTAATCCGTGGCTAAAAAATGCTCATTATTCATTATACATTATACATTATTTTAGTTGTTCTTGTTCGTTTTGTTCGTTGCTAATCTGTTTCCTTGGTGATCTCCGTGGTTTTCACTCAAACTTTCTTGCGGTCCGCGGTCAATTCCGATTTCATAACCACTACCATTCCCTTCTCCTTTCCTCCCTTTTCCATTTTCCATATAACTTGCTTCTGAATACTGACGTTCTCAAGTTCTGTCTACTGATCCCCAACAACCAAACTCTGACGCACTGTTTTTCGTCGTCCCCCAAGAGAAGTAACCATGGACCCAATCACTACCAGAAAAGTACCGATTATGCTCAGCGTATTCAGGGATTCAGGTTCTATGAATTCCGGGAAGTAATGGGAGCCGATCTTCATACATACCACTGTAATTATGGGCACGGTGGTGATTACTGCACTCACCCGGGACGCTTCCCAGTGATCCAGTGCTTCTGAAAAGCTGCCGTAAGCGATCAGAGTATTAACTGCACAAAACAAAAGAACAAAAATTACAACCGTATCCAGTTCAACCACCTGAGCAGGCGCTGATATGGGTAATAAAAGTACAGTTCCCCCGGCATAAATCAGCAGCATGATGGAAGGTGAAGTCAGATTTTTCAGCAGTTGTTTCTGAGAGAGAGCATACACTGACCAGCTGAATGAGGCTAACATGATCAATAAAATGCCTTTGGCATATCCTGAAAATTCTCCCAAAATCTCAGCCAGACTCTGGTTGAAAAAAAGAGCTAATCCCACAAAAAAAGTGGCAAATCCGACCCATTGAATGGGATGGAAACGTTCTTTAAAAATAACCAGACTTCCGATGAGCAGGAACATGGGAGCAAACTGAATGACCACTTCTGCACCACTGGGGGTAAGGTAATTCAATCCAAAAAGAAATATCATATAGTTTCCGCATAATCCTACAATTGCCAGACCAGCCAAAACAATATATTTACCCCGCAGCTTTTTATATCTGGGGACTCCCCTCTTCCGGTACAGTATGGGAAACAGCACCAGGGCCGAAACACTTAACCGGAACCAGGTAATTGTCACTGCATCCATATGCTTAAGCATGATTTTAAGCGCTATGGGAAGCACTCCCCACATCAGACAGGTGATCAGGGACAGTCCCAGTCCGACCTGCCATTTACCGCTCACTGTATGTCTGCTCATATCACTCCTTTTCTGATTCCGGGAAAATTGTTTCCGGAGGAATTAATTTTTTCAGTTTTTGTAAATAAGATTCAGGCAAATATCTCAACCCAACCTGGTATGAAGCATTCATCCATCCAAATCCTTCTCTGGTGATATAGGAAAATTCAGTGCCTACATTCCCGTATTCAGCAAAAACTTTATGAGATCTGGTGACAACATTGAATTTTTCCGGTATAGTGCCGTTGTAATCAGCAGCATTTCTGGTAATAGTATAGAGCCATTTGTATACCAGACGAAGTACATCCCGGTTGAGTTTAAAATTTTTCAACCCCCTCCAGGCCAGCATCTGATGAGGTGCCCAGCCATAGGGCCAGTCCCATTGTCTGGCAGGTCTTTGAGGAGATAACTCTCCTCTGGAGGCAGGTGAGGAACCGGCCAGTCCGCCAGGAGCTTCCAGAACCTTGCATAGTTTCTTTACCAGAGTCTCAGCTTCCTTTTTTGATAACAGATACGTATCCGGATTATCTGTATGACAGGCCCATAAAGGATACAGGCAGGTAGCGCTCTCATAGCGGTGTTGTCTGTCCAGCCTGGTATCATAATCAAAAAAGATCCCGCTTTCCTGATTCCACAAATAGTGTCTTATAAGGATTTTTCTCTTTTCAGACCGATCCCGCCAGGTTTCAGCCTCTTCCCTATCTGTATCATTCCATTGTATTGATCCCTGGAATTCTTTTTCGATCAGTTCCACTATGTCTATCTCATATTTATACAGCAGAGAATTCAGATCAACGGTTGCGAAATCAGCACACCTGTCCTCTCCGTTTACATTCCATCTGTAGGAGGTATCATGTCCGGATTCCCGCATGGCCCTGTCGTGTTTGAAAAACTGATCCAGTTCCGGAACTTCAATGATTCCCTTATTGTATTTCTCTTTAAATGATTCCAAAGGCATTCCCCGTTTCTGAGCATATTTTCTGTAAATATAATCATAATGTCCTGGTTCGACTTCCGGTGCCGGCCCCTTACCGGTTCCGGCGTAGCGGCTCAATCCTGTCTCAGTAAGATGATGAGGATTCATCCATACATTTTCATATTCATAAACAGCTGCTTTTATTACTTTTTTCAGCCATTGTCTGGATGCCTGATTTTTTTCCATGTGTTTATATACAGCTTTGGCCATGGAGGTTAGAAAAGGCGGTTGTGATCGGGTTAAATAATACGTCCGGTTTGCATTTAATATCTTTTTATAATGAATGATCTCGTACACAAAATTATCCACCAGGGAACGGGCACGTTCTTTTTTACCATCTTCCAGCAATCCCAGAATGATAAAATAACTGTCCCAGCCGTACATCTCATTGAATCTTCCTCCCGGCACCACATACGGAATTCCCTCGATCCTTCCCTCTTCTGTTTCATATAACCCCAGACTGAGCAGTCCGTGTTTTCCTTCCAGATTTTTTACATAAACAGGTGTGATCTTTTCAGGAAGAGATTCTACCTGAAGATCAATATCTTCATATAATTTTTCAGCTGTATGGAAATACTGACTGGCAAAACTGTCGGAAACAGGAACATAGAGATAGTGAGTCTCTCCTTCAGCCATTTTCTGATCCGGCAATACTTCCGGCAATGACTCCAGGTCAATCTTTCGGGTAAGATTATTCCAGTACCGTTCCCGGATCAGCCGGGAAATCCTGTCAACCGGATTTTCATACACCCGGGTTAGATCCAATTGAAGCGTGTCTTCCTGAACTTTCCGGGCTGAATACAGTTCCTGCAGCAGATTGGACAGATAATAAACAGTTTCAACTTTTATACTGTCACCCTTCAGAGTTTTCAGATAAAAAACTCCGTCTCCCCTGCTGTTATTACCCTGAAGTGTATCATCAACTGTAATCTTCAGATCATTATCAGTGTCTTCTTCGTTTAAAAGCTGAGAGAAATTTTGCTGCACCTTAATTGGCACTTTTGACGGACCAGACCATTGAAATTCATTACAACTAAATAACAGAACAGATGAAAGAATAAATAACAAATTATGATTTTTTAACATCTTCATATTAACTCATTACACTTTTCAACATGATAATTAAAAAAATGTAGGAATTTTTTTTTATTTTTCCAACATTTGAGCTTAAAATTTGTATTTATTATGTACATAAATGAAAAAATAATAAAATTTTTGTTGACATTATGTGTTTTTATATCTACATTTGTAATATTACATCAGATTAACATTAATTTTCAACAGTATTAGTAACTTTTTCCCTACCAAAAAATTTACTAATACTGAGCTCTCGCTGATAATAATATTACGAAATTACTTAAAATTATAAGATTGATATAATTTACATTTTCAAAGAGGGTTTGTGTAATCAATTAAGTATTGTGTTATTAAAATTTATAATGATACATATATATTTAATGGTTCAAATATGAGTACAAGTGAAAGCTTAACTGTACCCTACATACTTATGGTATTGACAGCTCACTGATAAGAGACGAAAACATAAATTTATTAGGGGGTTAGTGCTTAAAAGATTTTAAGCACTAACAGATTATCCTTGAGGAGGTTAACACCATGAAAAAAACCACCCTTTTATCAACTCTTATACTTTTAACTTTATCCTGCTTAGCCTACGCCCAGCAAAAAGCAACCCCGGTAGCAAAGATCCGCATTGAAAACGGAAAGATCGTATCATTTGAAAAACTCGGTTCTACCCCATCCCTGGAACAAAAACAAAAAACCGGATCAACCCAATTAGTTCATGGAACCCAACCTGAGGAAACGCACAATTACCAGGATAAAAATCTTCAGCAAAACAACGGATCCATGTCTGGTACCAGTCTTACCCAATCTAATACTGCTGTTTCTGGTGGCAGTATCAATAAATCAGCAATGATGTATGAACCTGATCTGCTGGTAACCGGAGTGAATGTAACCAATGCTAATCCTGCAAACCTCACCTATGACATTACCATCAAGAATGACGGCCGGGTGAATCTGAACACAACTTTTCATAATTATGTGTATCTCTCTACCGATACTCAAATAGGCTCTGGAGGGGATATTAAAATTGATGACTGGGTCATTCAGAGCAATCCCTATACATTTTTTACCGCCGGCACCTCCAAGAATTCAGGAAATCGGACAGTGAATGTTAAAGGAAAACCTCCGGGCAACTATTTCGTGGGAGTTGTAGCCGATGCTGAAGGCGATATCACGGAATCTGATGAGCAAAATAACACCGGCTATGATGATACACCTAAAGTGTCGATAATTGCTGAACCGGATTTGGTTGTAACCCAATTGTCACTGAATAGTATTGAAAAAAACAGCCTGACATTAACCATCTCCTGTAAGATTAAGAATCAGGGTCAGAAAAGTGTCGATTTTGGAGAATCCGGGGATCCTGATCCGGACTACTTAACTCTGGGATTCTATCTTTCCAGCGATGAGAGTATATCATTGAACGACTATTTATATGGTACAAGATTATTGGATGGAACGCTGGCACCAGGAGAGACAAGAACATGTAATAATTATAAAGTGCCTGCTGAAAACAAGGAAATTCCTCAGGGAGACTATTATTTAGGATTATATGTTGACAGTGATTGTGAATATTCGGAAAGCTCGGAAACAAATAATTCCAGTCTTGCAGATGGACCTATGGTTACTGTCCCCGAGCCTATTCCGGATCTGACCTGGGGGGTACCCAGTACTATCATAGAGTATAGATATGACGAGATAGATAATCCTGAAAGAACGTTATATAATATTGGGTGGGCAGATATCAATACTCCCTTTTTTTGCCGTATTATGCTGTCTGAAGATGAAATCAGTGATGATTCTGACAGCTTACTGTATGAAAACGAATACTCACATCTGGAATTTAATAGAAGTTTTTTTGTAGGAAATCGTAATATACCCACTCATGATATTCCTGCTGGCGCCTATTACCTGATCTATGAGGCCGACACTGCCAACACCATTACCGAGCTCTCTGAAAACAACAACACAATGGTAAGCGAGCCTTTTGAAATAGTCCATCTACAAGTACAAAATCCTAACGGCGGAGAAATCTGGGTCAAGGAACATCCCTATACAATTCAATGGACAACCCAAGGTACTATTCCTTCTGTACATATAACATTATACATAGATGATAATCCTCAGGAAGTTATAGCAACTGATATACCAAACACCGGGATATTCGAATATACCCCACCTAATAGCTTATCTGACGGTACAACTTATAAAATCAGAGTACAAGATAAAGATCGAAGAACTTCAGATTTGAGCGATAATCAATTCACCATCCAAACCTCATATCCCAATACCTATCAGCCGGACCTCATTGTCACGGATGTGAACATATCCAATGCAGATCCCGCCTCCCTCTCCTATGACATTACCATAAAAAATGAGGGGCGGGTGAATCTCAACACCACTTTTCACAATTATGTGTATCTCTCCACTGATACCGATATAAATAATTCAGATGATATAAAGATCGATGACTGGGTAATTACAGGAGGCCCCTACACTTATTTCACAGCAGGTACTTCAAAAAACTCGGGCACAAGAACGGTAAATGTCTCTCATGTGGAAACAGGAGGATACTATCTGGGAGTGAAGGCCGATGCGGAAAACAATATTACTGAATCAGATGATTTTAATAATACTGATTATGACGATTCTCCTATAGTATCCATTACGACAAAACCGGATCTGGTTATAACATCCTTCCGAATTGACGAAATGAAAAAAAACAGTCACGAGATTATCACAACATTTACCATAAAAAATCAGGGTGACATACAAATAGACTGTACCCAGCCACGATTGTCTATAGCAGCCTATCTTTCTGAAGACCAGAATATTGATAAAGATTCAGATTATTTTTTTGATGAAAATTATGATGATCCCAACTTGTCCCCTGGTGAATCAAAAGAAATATCCGAAAGATTCTATGGCCCTGACAATATTATCCCCCAGGGCAACTACTGGTTCGGCATCCATCTCGACTTCACTGAAAACTACAGTGAAAAAGATGAGAACAACAACACAGATGTCGCTTCCAACTCCCAGGTTACAATTACAGCAAAGCCCGACCTGACATGGCAGGAGAGTTCAGGTATCGAATATATAGAGGATGGAATTACATTAAAATATTATATTATAGAAAATATTGGGTGGTGTGAAGTCACAGAACCTTTTGGAAACAGATTTCTTCTATCTGAAAATAAAATTTTAGACGGAAACGATCATGAAATAGCCCACTTTACTCATAATACCGAGCTTGGTATGATGCGACTCACAAATTATAACACATCAGCTTCTACCCATGATGTACCAGCGGGCAAATATTATCTCATAATGCAGACAGATTATGAACAGGGAGTGACAGAACTATCTGAAGATAATAATATCTGGATTACGGATGAGCAGGCAGATATCGTGCATCTCAATCTGTCCTATCCCAATGGAGGTGAGGTATGGGTGAAGGATAAAACCTATACTGTTCATTGGAACACAGAAGGAACTGTCTCAAATATAACCTTGGAACTGCATAAGGGCGATGAATTTTTATCCCTTATTACACAAGATGAAATAAATAACGGTTCCTTTGAAGTTACCATACCTGCCAGTATAGAGGATGGCAATGATTATAAATTTTATATTTTGGAGAGTGGAACCCACTACCGCACCCATGATTTCAGCAATGATTACTTCACCATCCAGACCACAGCTCCGGTCAATCCCCAGCCGGATCTCATGGTGCAGTCTGTAGAAGTTCTGGACAGCCAGGGTCCGAAAATCTGCTATCAAGGCACAATTAAAAACCAGGGTAATGCTTCCGCCGGGCAAAGCACAGCAAAGTTTTATCTCTCCTCAGACAATCAGATCAGCAGTTCCGATTATCATATTCATTCCTGGTCCCTGACAGGCTCTCTGAATACGGGTAATTCCAAAAATAGCGGTGAGATAACTACCACGGTCTCCGGAGTTCCGGCAGGAGAGTACTTTCTGGGCTGTATTGCTGATGCCGATAATCAGGTGAGTGAAACCAGCGAAAATAATAATAAAGGATATGATAGCTCTCCCCAAGTAACCATTCCGGAATCCTCCGGAGGGCATTGGGCTGATGTCGACGGTGATGGTGATGTGGATGCCATTGACATCCAGCTGGTGGCTGCCTGTTGGAATACACAAGTGGGAGATGCCGGATATAAGGCAGAATGTGACGTGGATAATGACGGGGATGTGGATGCTATTGATATTCAGCTGGTGGCAGGATGGTGGAACAAGGATATCAGTGGCAATTAAGTAACATTAATGGTAAGGAGTTTAATATGAAAAAAATTCATTTTTGCTGCTATGAAACTACACTACTTTTTTTAATGCTGACTTTTTTCATCACTTGTTTTGGAACACATTCTTTACAGGCTCAGGATATTGAATGGCGGACCAGTCTGTGGCCCCTGGACTACATTGCTATGAGTGAAGGTCAGGCTGTTGAGTATACTACTGAAAAATTCGGTAATTCTGTGGCCGTGGGTGATGTGAACGGTGACAGTTATGATGATGTAATAGTCTGTTCAGAAAACTGGGTTCGGATTTACGAAGGTCCTCTGCCTGCGCAGGACGGACTAACCTGGGCAAAACCTATGCTGGAAATCGGGGAAGTCAGTTCATATTATGCTTTCAGGGATATAGCTGTTGCTGATGTAAACAACGACGGTCTCATGGATATCGTTATTGGTTCGCATTATTCAGCCACACCGCACGATGGATGGATTTATGTGTTTCATGGCCGTGCAGACTGGACAACTTCAGAAAATCCCATACAGTTGGATTATTATGATGATGCCGATTGGAAGACCGGAAGTCCCAATAATTCACCTCCTCAAAATGGCGGAGGAAAATTTGGTAGATCAGTGGCGTGTGCGGGAGATCAAAACGGTGACGGTATAGATGATATTATTGTGGGTGCTCCCGAAGACGGACTCTCACATTCAAGTCAGGGAAAGGTTTTTATTTACTATGGTTCTTCCTCCGGATTACCCTCATCCGGATCACCTTCCCGGACCCTGACTGCCAGTGATTACACCAGCTATGAAACCTGGGGGCTTAATTACCCCCTTCGCACCCAGCATCTGGGATGGGATGTGGACCGGGGCGGACATTCCGGCACTACGGATAATCTTGTCATCGGTTGCCCATCCACTGATGTAAATATCGATAAAAACAGTATTTATTACGACAACGAAAATAATATTGGTCTGGCAGTAACCAGAACCCTGACCCCCAAATTTCTTCCCGGAAATCAGGGTGAAACCTATACAGATTATAAATATTTCGGTTATTCCGTGGGGTATGCAGGTGATGTAAATGGGGATGGATTACCTGAAATAATCACGTGTGCTTTAAACAGATATACTACTCTTGAACCTAAGATATTCCTTTTCCTGGGAGATGATCAATATGGATATCCGCTGGAATTTTCTTATTCATGGAGTGTGGAAGGTATCCCTTACAAATATCTTACAAGCAACAGCTTTAAATATGTTCATACTCCGGTTGGCAGTGCAGGTGATGTAAATGGCGACGGATATGGAGATATTTATATTGGTGATCAGACTTACAATCCGGATGATACTCAGGGACAGGATGGACGGGTTCATATCTGGTTTGGCGGTGCTCCGAGTACAAATGATCCAACCGGTCTGGGGCAAAACCAGACACCGGAAACTGCTGATGTTATTCTTGACCCCTCTTCTCTCTACAGCTTTACCCAAAATTCTTCAGTCAGCTTCGGATATTCAGTAGCTGCTGGCGATATCGACGGTGACGGGAAAGATGATATTGTGGTTGGTGATCCCTATTGCTTCCACCCTGATGCAGGAGATGATCCGGGTGTACAGACAGGTGCTGTTCACATCTTTGTTACCGGTACTGCACTTAATCCTCCTGAAGACTGTACTGCTTTGAGTGGATATCACAAAGCTGTACCTCTTGCCTGGCAGCCTCCCCAGGGAAGTGGATCAGAGACTGTAACCGGCTATAATATTTACAGAAGTACATCCCAACAAAGCGGGTATACCAAAATTGTGAGTAATCGGAACCGGCAATACTACAGAGATACTAATCTGACTAATGGGCAAACATATTACTATAAAATAACTGCAGTAAATAATACTACAGAAAGTGATTATTCCAAGACTGTACAGGCCACTCCTGTCCAGAATGGATATCAGGTAACTCTGGATCTGCCCGAATCTGCTCCTACTATTGATGGAGTTTTAAACTCCGGGGAATGGAACAGCAGTGGTTCCTGTGATATCACCTACCCCGGCAAATCCGGAACAGTGACTATGTATGCTATGAATGACGAGAATTATCTGTATCTGGCGGTTGATGATCCTACTGATACCAACCTGGATAATTCTGATGGCATAGGTCTGTTTTTTGATGAGAATGTGAACCGTGCCTGGCCCTCTTCAGCGGACGGAACAGAAGGTATGATGAGAATCTATTATAATAACGAACAGATTACTGCCTCTTTCAGTGGATTTTATGGTATATGGCCCAATGAAAGCGGGCAGAACTGGTCAGCGGCATCCGGAGTAGACGCTG
>JAWODZ010000184.1:0-17030 GCA_046483025.1 bacterium | reverse complement strand
CATGCCTACCGGTCCGGTGCTGAGAAACTTCCGGATTTACTGCAGTTTATCTTAGGGAATATAAATGGTTCCTTTGAGAAACTGGGAGAAACGGTTTCCATTGGCGGCGGTGTTCTGGGAGAAGGTTCAGCAGTGCTTCTTATTCTGGGAGGATTGTACCTTGTGTATAAAAAAGCCGCCAAATGGAGACTGGTGGTTAGTTTTCTTTCTGTCTATACTATTGTTCAGATAATACTTCATACTTTAGTTACGGAGCTTTCGCCTCCTTTATTGTACGGACTGTTTTCCGGCGGTGTATTTTTAGCTGGTTTTTTTATGGTTACGGATCCGGTGTCTGCTCCTAAAACTCCTATTGCTCAGCTGATATACGGCAGCCTTATTGCTATTGTGGGACAGATCATAAAAACTTTTTCCCTTTTTGCCGGAGGAATTATGTTTGCCATCCTTTTCGGCAATATGTTTGCCCCTCTCATGGATCATACGGTCAGATATTTTAAGAGGGATAAGAAATGAAAAAAGCATTATTTACTTTTTTATTCATGGTCATCATAACTACATTTTTTATCGGAGCTCTGGGATTTATCCACGCTGTGTCCAGAGAAAAAATTATTCAGAATCAGAAAATTAAGGAAATTAAATCGGTTTTGTATGCCGGTGAGATTCTCCCGGAAGGAATTGATGAGGTTGAAATATCCCCTGCAGCAACAACTGCAGATCTCCCCTGGAATGAGGAGCGGGTTCAGCAGATCTACCGCAGTTCCCTTGAAACCCTCACTCTTCCCCTGCAGTCTGAGTATCGGAAGCTTTTAAAACAAAGTTTTCTTTCCTTTAAAGATTCTGTTGCTGTCTATGTTTTACAGAAAAACAATGGAACTCTTCGAGGATACGGATTTCCTCTTCGTGGTAAAGGATTATGGGGAACTATTACAGCTTTTGCAGTTGTCTCGCCGGATCTTACTCATATGATAGGCATTGATTTTACCGAACAGTCGGAAACCCCTGGTCTGGGAGCCAGAATCACAGAATCAGAATTCAAGTACTATTTCCGGGGATTGAAGCTGACTGGATTTTTTAACAGTACTGATCAGACTCCAGTGAGAATGGTATCCCATAAGGATGAATCCAATAAAGAAAATCCAACCAGTTCTTTTCAGGCCATAACCGGAGCTACTCAGACTTGTAACGGAGTCCGTACTATGCTGAATACAGATTTAAGGTTTTATCTTAGGATTTTAAAAGATCATCTGCATTCAGTTCAGGAATCATCATTAAATATGGGAGATGAGTATGGCCAGTAAAGCTCTGGACATTGTCAAAGATGATCTCTGGAAAAACAATCCGGTCACGGTCCAGATACTTGGCATTTGTTCCACTCTGGCAGTAACCAATATGTTTCTGAATACCCTGATCATGGGGTTAGGACTGATCTTTGTTACCTCTTTTTCTGCGCTTGTTATTTCCATGCTGAGGAACATTATACCTTCCCGGGTGCGGATGATGGTGCAGGTGCTGGTGATATCCAGTTTTGTAGTACTGGTGGATATTACCCTGAAAGCCTATGTTCCTGATATCAGTAAAGCTCTGGGGCCTTATGTGGGATTAATCATTACCAATTGTATTATAATGGGACGCATGGAAGCCTTTGCTTCCTCCAACAAACCAGGCCTTTCTTTTATAGATGGTTTCATGTCCGGAGTAGGGTATAGCTGGGTGCTTCTGGTAATAGCATTTTTCCGGGAATTGCTAGGATTCGGTACCTTACTGGGGATTCCCATAATGGATCCGGTTATGAAAAGTATTGGAGTTACCGGGGGCTGGACTCAATGGGCTATTATGATCATGGCTCCGGGCGGTTTTTTTATGCTTGCTATATTTATATGGGTGGCAAATACCATTGAATTAAAGATTGGTCATCATAAAGAGTAGAGGAGATTGAATATGGAAGCAATTTCTCCCTGGGTGTTGTTTTTTGCTGCTATCTTTACCGGTAATATTCTTCTGACTTACTTCTTAGGGATGTGTTCCTTTCTTTCTGTTTCCAAACAGATTAAAACAGCTTCAGGATTGGGTCTGGCTGTCATATTTGTGCTGACCATTACCTCTGCAATCAATCATGTCATTTACTACAATGTATTGCAGCCTCTGCAACTGGAGTATTTGCGGTTCATTGTATTTATTATCGTCATAGCTGCTACAGTGCAGTTTCTGGAAATGTTTATTGAACGGTTTTCGGAAGTACTGTATCTTAACCTGGGAATATTTCTTCCGCTTATCACAGTGAACTGTGCTATTTTAGGAGTTTCTCTATTTATGGTGATAAGGAATTATACGTTTATTCAATCAGTTTTTTTCGGAGCCGGGAGCGGGGTAGGATGGTTTGTTGCTATCATGGCAATGGCCGGGATCAGAGAAAAACTGAATAATAAACGAATCCCTCCTCAGCTTCAGGGACCCGGAATTGCACTTATCATTACCGGAATAATGGCCATGGCATTTGTAGGTTTTTCCGGAATTGTTCAAATACAGTAATAAAGAATAGAAATGATTAATACTATTTTAGTCACAATTTTAGTAGTAGCGACTATTAATGGTTTACTTGCCATTATATTGATTATTGCTGAGTATTATTTTTCCAATTATGGTGAATGCACTATTGATATAAATCAGGGTAAAAAGAAACTGACAGTTACCGGCGGTTCCACTCTGTTACAGACTTTAAACAGTCAGAAGATTTTTCTGCCCTCTGCCTGCGGAGGCAGGGGAACCTGCGGTTATTGTAAATGTAAGATCGAAGAAGGAGGGGGCCCTTTACTTCCTACAGAAGAACCTATGCTCACAAAAGATGAAATTGCAGATAACATCAGGTTATCCTGTCAGGTTAAAGTAAAGCAGGATCTTCTTATCAGTATTCCGGAAGAGCTTTTCAATATCAAGGAATTTACTGCAGAAGTCAGTGCGATCTCTGATCTTACTTATGACATCAAATTAATTACTCTGAAGTTAAAAGAGCCCAAAGAGATTGAATTCACTCCAGGGCAGTATATTCAGCTGCAGAGTAAACCCTATGAGAATGTAAAAAGTTCAGTGAGCAGAGCCTATTCCATTGCTTCTTCCAGTACCAGTAAGGAGAGCATCAACCTGATGATCCGCCTGGTCCCGGAGGGAATCTGTACCACCTGGGTGCATCAGTATCTGAAGGAAAATGATCAGGTCATGTTTACCGGCCCCATGGGAGACTTCCGGCTGCATGAAGGAGACGGGGAGATGATTTTGGTGGCAGGTGGATCAGGAATGGCTCCCATGGTATCACTTTTGGCTGAAATATATGAAAAGAAGATACAGAGAAAAGTCACATATTTTTTCGGGGCAAAAACCAAAGATGACCTCTTTTATATAGATAAAATGGAGGAATTTCAAAAACTGCTTCCGGATTTTACTTTTGTTCCTGTTCTCTCGGAACCTAAACCGGACAGTGACTGGAAGGGCAAAACCGGACTGGTCACCGTACCGCTGGAAGAGTATCTGCAAAGTATCGATACCGGTTCAGTGCAGGGGTATTTATGCGGCAGTCCGGGTATGATCAATGCCTCGGTAAAGGTGTTTAAAAACCAGGGAGTAAGCGGTGATCGCATCTTTTTTGATCCCTTTGCTTGAAAGATAATATATGAAACCACAGAGGGCACAGAGTTCACTGTGGTTATTTTTAAATTAAGGCAAGGTTATGAAACTATCACCTGAAGAAAAAAAGAAACATAAGAATTTTTTGCCCGGGGAAATAACCAGGGATGGTTTTCTGGGCAATGATCCCAGGCATATTCATGATATTATCAGGGAAGATCTGCAGATACTGGAGCAGGAGGAAATTACACCGGAACAGATCGCTGACCGGCTGCAGTATTTTACGGATAAGGGAAAAGAAGCGCTGGGGAATACGTTAGCCTTAGACACCTATTCTGTACGGGTTGACTGGGCTCGAGGTATGATCCCCTGTCCCTTTGGCGAGCCCGGTCTGCATCACAAAATAACAGTGTATCTTACCAATACTACATTGAATGCATGCATTACCTTCTCTCAGCTCAGCATTCATATGATCCGACATCATGGATTTTTTGCCGGCAGGGGAAGTGTTTACCGGCAGGAGCCGGTGGATTTGGCGGGATTTTTGGGGATGAGGTGAGTAAACATAAACGTGCCCGGCACTTCACAAGTGCCGGGCACGTGAATAAGCACACATCAATCAAGACATACATCATCAAACCCATCTGGTTCAGAAATAGTACCGTCTTCCACAAAATTTTTATAATCCACTGCTGATTTGAAATATTTTTTAAAAGATGGCCAGTGAAGCAAAGTACCGTTCCTCAATCCTTGATAATCCCGATAATTAGACCAGGGCCAGGTCTCGGGTTTTTTAGTTAGATTTGCTTCAATCGGATCCCTGATACATGAAAAAATGATAATGATTTGGCATAAGACAATAAGCAACCATTTTATGCTGATGCTGTTTCATAACAGTTATTAAGCGTTTCAAAAGAAAAAAATAATTTTCTGGTTTAAAGAAGATACTGTTGTGATCAATACCACGATTATAAGCGTGGTAATAACAACCTTTAGTGAATTTTGTATTTCGTCTGGGCATAGGCTAATTAGTATAATATTATTTGTAATAGTTAAATTTAATTTATACAAAAAATAGGTTATATTCAATAGAAATTTATGGATACTAAGGAATTATCGTAATTTTTATCGAAAGAAACCTGCCCGGCACTTTGAAAGAGCCGGGCACGTGGTTACCAAATGCATCCAGAGTTTAATGGCACTACTTTTCCTTAAGATCTCCCTCTACATATTGATGAATAACTCCGGATATCAGCGTTTGATAGGGGATACCCTTTTCCATTGCTTTTTTCTTTATACCTTTATAATCATGATCATATAATCTGATAGTAATTCTTTTATCTTTTTTAAAAGTATTTTTTGCAGCTTGTTTAATTGTCTCAATTTCTTTTTCTGAAGGTTTTCTGGTTTTAAGGTCATCCTTCTCATATTTATCGATAATGTATTTTTCTTCTTGATCAAATTTCATTTACCCTCCACAATTCTTTTTTATAATGTCTTGTCGCCTTTCTGCTAGGTATAATTGTTTTTAAAAAAATTTTGTTTTCCTGCTCAATATATGGCACTAAATAAATATAATCATCAATGATCACAAAATAAATCTTTTGACCCGGATATTTCTTTTGGTCAGGATGATCGGCAATTTTCCAGATATCACCCTGTAATAAGTGAAAAATTATCTTTTCAAAGGAAATATTTCTTGTATTTTTCAACAGTTCATTTTTTTTTGAATTCCATTCAAATCTTAGATCTATCATATTATAATGTACATTCATTTAATGTACAATGTCAAGTGTTTTTTAAATAAGTTATAACCTGCCCAGCATTTGGAAATGCCGGGAACGTGGTTAGCGCGATCTTTTTTTACCAGGACGCAGGAGGTCCTAAATTGGTGTGACAATGCTATAAATTAAAAAAATATAAAATATATGTTGCTTTTTAACATAATATATAGTATATTATATAGTTAATTAATTGTACGCTTTTTTTCTGCTTTTTTGATTTTATTGATAATCAATTAAAATTTATTATATCGTGGGAAATGGTACAAAAGTCTATTCAAAGCGATTTTTTAAATAGGCTGAGAAATAAGATGTACGCAACGAATATTTTTTATAAGGATACGTAATTATGGGAAAAGGAACTGTAAAATGGTTCAACGGATCTAAAGGCTATGGTTTTATCACCAGAGAAGAAGGTGAAGATCTATTTGTTCACTTTAACTCCATCGAAGGCGAAGGTTATAAATCGCTGGATGAAGGTGATGAGGTAGAATTTGAGATAGTTGAAGGTCCGAAAGGATTACAAGCAGCCAAAGTTTCAAAGATATAAATCTTTTTAAACTTGTTGTGACAGAATCCCGGCTTATTTTAGCCGGGATTTTTTATTTGTATTAACCCCGGTCTCATAAGTCCGGGTTTATTGTTCCAAGGAATTATCATTACAACGCAGTGTGTTATAACGAGAAACATGCAGACTTTCAGATACCGGATTGTCACTTAAATCTTTAATCTCTTATAATTCCATTATTCCACTTTTCCAATATTTTATTTATCATATTTTATTTACATTCTCATTCGGTTCCTCAGGGTACCTGTCAGTCTTCGATGAACTCAGACTGACAGGTGGGCGTTTTTTCCAGCCTTATCAAAAATATCAAGCCGGGGTATACACAGATTAAACACGAATAATATTTATGGATAATTCCGTGAAAATCCGTGTAAATCTGTAGCTATAATTCATTGATTGTTGGTTTTGGTTTTCTATTACAGTTTTATAGCATTCTAACGAAATTTAAAAATATAAAATTTCTATTGCTTTTTAAAGTAATATATAGTATATTATACAGTTAATTTATTGTACGCTTTTTTTTCTGTTTCTTTTGTTTTAATGATATACAATATTATTAAAATCAAAATATGTTGCGGAGAATAGTACATAACACTGTTCAAAACAATGTTTAAAAGCAGCAGAAAATTAAGGTGTACACAATGTTTATTTTTTTATAAGGATAGGTTTTATGGAAAAAGGAACTGTAAAATGGTTCAACGGATCTAAAGGTTATGGTTTTATCTCCAGAGAAGAAGGTGATGATGTGTTCGTTCATTTCAATGCCATCGTAGGTGAAGGATACAAATCACTGGATGAAGGCGATGAGGTTGAATTCGAGATAGTCGAAGGCCCGAAAGGTTTACAAGCAGACAAAGTTTCAAAGATATAATCTATTTTTTAGACTTGTTGTGACGAAATCCCGGCTTATTTAAGCCGGGATTTTTATTTTTCCACAGTAAGTGAAATTTTAGCATTTACCAGGTACAGAGTAATGTTATTGTTTTCCACAACTGCCTCAAATTCTTTAATATAAATATAGAAAGATATAAAAATATAAACAATCGAGAGAATGTTTTTAGATAATTCCGTGACAATCTGCATAAATCTGTGGCCATAATTTATTAGTTATTTTTTTATTTATTATCCCGTGCATGTCCTGATTGTAACCCTTTTTCAATTAAAACATCGTAGAAATTCTGTGCTTTTTCGGTCTTGAACCGGAATTCAATTACCCCTTCCCAGTTCTTATGGAATAAAGAGCACTGGAATGATATGGCGAGAGTGTTGGGATCAAGAAGTTCCGTATACAGTGAAGATATTTTGGGATCCTGGACTGATATATTGATTTGCCGTTTCCAGTAAGTATAGCACAAGATTCGTTTTTGTGTAATCACAAGACAACCAGTGAATCCCTCTTTACGATGGATATATCGTTTACCAGGAGCTTTCAGATTTCTGGTTATGAACCACCCTCCTATTCCTTCATCTGAAACTACTATTTCTTCTGATTTCAGAGCAGATCGCAGCTTTTTTGGAATTCTGCCAATACGAAATAATTTATATAACAGTGTCTTGGACATATTTTTTTCTATAATTTACTTAAGCTTAACCCAGGCTCCCATTCGAGAGCTTTCCACAATCTTGTCGATGACCCTCATATTTTTCACTCCGTCTTCAAGAGGAGTTGGGACAGCTGTATTGTTTAAAATTGCCTGTGAAAACAAATCTCCCTGGATAGTGTAGTGATTACATGCTTCAAATTCAATTTCCTTTATTTGTGATCCTGTCTGATATTTTACTTTGCTTGGTTTTTCCGGTGAAGGAGTAAAGGGCTTTTTTATTTCAATTTTCCCCTGTGTGCCGAATATATCAACCTTTTGATGATCTATCAGCTGGGTTGAACAGGTAAAAGCAGAATGTCCATGCTGAAATTCCAACATACCCGTAGTCAGACGATCTATTTTTAATTGAGGATCATATTCAATAATACTGCATACCTGTTTTGGTTCAGCATTGAACAGAAACCGGGATAAAGATATACAATAGCAGCCGATATCTAATAGTCCGCCTCCCCCAATTTCCTTTTGATTGCGGATATCATCCTTGTCATCATTATAATATGAAAAGATTGAATGAATATTTCTTAACTCACCAATTTTTCCTTCATTCACTAATTTTTTTACAGTCTGCCATTGAGGATGAAAACGATACATAAATGCTTCCATAACCTTTAAATGAGGGAAATCTTTAACTTTTTGATATAAATATTCAGCATCTTTAACATTTATGGCCACAGGTTTTTCACATAAAACATGTTTGCCTGCTTCCAGGGCTTTTATAGTCCATTTTACATGCATATGATTGGGAAGAGGTATATACACAGCTTCAATCTCAGGATCATCAAGTAATTGTCTATATGACCCATATGCTTTAGTAATATTTAATTTTTGTGCAGCTCGTTGTGCCTTTTCAATATCACGTGATGCTATTGCAGTTATGTGCGAATATTTTCCTTTTTGCATTGCAGGGATGACTTTTTTGGTACCAATTTTTGCTGTGCTTACTATGCCCCAGTTTACTTTTTTCATTTTATTGTATCCGGTTTTTTTATTAAGGTATTAAAGAGCTGTTGTGTTTTAATAATATACTGGATTTTATTTCGTTTATCAAACTTTTTTATTTTCATTATAATAGATGCATTTTTTAACCAGGCAAGCAAACGGAGTTTTCGATTTACCATTACACTGGTCTTTTCACCCATATACTTGCCGGTGATAAAGATTTCCTCCTCGCGAATACACCTTTATCAGGATCCCATTGTACAACAAATTTTTGTTGAGTCTTACCTGTATAATCAATAAGATGTATGAGAGTGGAATCAGGATACTTTTCCATAATGAGTATTTCATCCCATCCGTTTTCATTTATATCAGGATAAAATCCCAGAACTGAGATATTACTGGGGAATATTTTTTCGAAGTGAACATAATGGGTTTCCTGCGATTCAAGAATGAAAAAATTTAGTGTTATCAGTGGAAATGATAAATAAAAATATTATTTAATATAATTATTTTAAAAGCAGAATTTTTTTCATATCTGAATAATCTCCGGCCTGAATACGACAGATATAAATTCCGGAAGGCGCATTTTTACCATTGATATCAGTTCCGTCCCATTGAACAGTATACTGCCCTTCCTGCTTATATGTATTTACCAGTTCATCCACAATCTGTCCGGTTATGTTGGTAATTGTAATTTTTATATGTCCCTGTTTTTTCAGGTCGTATTCTATACAGGTGGTTGCATTAAAGGGGTTGGGATAATTTTGGGAAATTGAATACAAGAGTACTCCTTCCGGTTGGGAATTGGATTGAACTGAGGTTGTTGGAATAAAAAGAGAATCAAAGGTAATGGTATATTGGACCGGATATACATTTCCTTCAACCTGAATACCATATATTCCCCGGGGCAGATCCTTGTATTCGATCCTGGTTGTTACTTTTGAAGAGTCATCAGCATTTTTTGGTAAGAGAAGATCATAAGCAAAATCTTCTGCAATGATCTGTCCTCCGTCACCGATCAGAGCAAAATTCATCCCCGGGGATGAAAAATTTATCCCCAGATCACGGCTATTATACCATTTCAGAATGAGCATTTCAGCCGGTATGGTATTGGGAGAGGCACCTGCAGCAATACTGTCAAGCATCTCCGGATCCGAGGGAAAAGTGAAGGGAAGTGGTATGTCAGGGGCAGCTGCAGGAGGAATCTCCAAGGGCATGGCTGCCATGGCCTCCAGCCAGTCCGGCACTTCCATCAGGGCCATTTCCTGGGGGAGTCCGGCAGTACGGATCCATTGATCATAACCAATGAGCATGCGGTAATAGTTTCTTCCCAGATTACCATCCTGCACTGAGAACCGGATTACTCCCTCCGGCCACTGGGAACGAAGGTTGTCAAAGGTAAGGGAACTTGTGTATTCTAAAATGACCTCACCGGTTTGATCAAAAAATTGTATGTAATAACCGGCCGTGGCATCACCATAGGCACCTGGTTCAAAATAAATGGTGATCTGTTCATCATACAAACCGCTCGGCAGATCCGGAATATGAATTTCAAAATAGTCTACATCCGGATCACCGGTATCGTGAAAGGTCAGGTCATCAATAACCTTGGTTTCCCCTATGTCTTCGTTTCTGATATACAATGGGGCATCCTCAAAAATATAATCATTGTCCTCAAACCGATCAGGAGGAATGGTGGCCAGGGAGTCCAGCTGAAAGGATAACCAGTAGAGGCCAAAGGAATCTCCGTCATGGGTGAGATCAATATAATATATTCCGGGGCGCATGACATGTCTTCGGGGAAGATAAACCGGAGTGCTGTAGTAAGGAATACGCAGCCGGGCAGCATAGTCGTCACAATGACTGATGGCGGAATCATCCACAGAAACATGCCAGAAGTCATTTAGATGAAACCAGTAGGTATCTTCTGTATCCTCGGAGGAAAGGTTGCCGCACAGTTCTCCGGGATCAATGTGCACAGAATGGATGCGGGAACTCGGCTCCTGACAGTCCGGGGGCAGAATCATATCCTGACACACATATTTGACAGCTGCCAGAGCATCGATATAGCCAGGTGTAACCGATGGGTCTGTGCTGGGGGTGGCTGTGGTTCGTAAAATCTGCCGGATATCATCCGTAGTGAGACTCATATCCAAAGCTTTCATGAGAGCGGCCACACCTGCAATGTAGGGAGAAGCGCAGCTGGTTCCATTGAATATACTATAATTACTGCTGGAACCAGGTTCAGGTGTAACAATAAACTGATCCGCTGGTGCATAAATATCCACTGATGATCCGTAATTTGACAGAAGAAATCTGGTTTTATCCCAAATCCTCAATCCGCCAACCGTGATGGGATCCTTGCCGGGGGTTCCAGCCTCGGCCGGTATTTGATGAATCGATGGATTACCAATATCTGTGTTATCGTTACCAGCACTTGCTACCAGGATAACCCCGGCGTCACTGGCTGCATTGATTGCTTCCCGGAGATTTTCTGGATGGGTTGAAACTGGAGTTACTCTTCCACGGCTTATATTGATGACGTTTATCCCATAACTGACTCCGGTGTTTATAGCTAAAGCTATGTCAGAATCTGTAGCAACTCTAAACGCTACCGGTATGGCTGCCAGTCCTGAAGTTCCGGTGACTCCAAAACGGTTATTAAGCCGGGCCGCAGCAACACTTAAAACATTGGTACCATGCCAGGCTTCTTCATCTTCATACACGTCACTATCACTATCAATAAAATCATAACCACGAATATCGGGAAAATCATCATTTAAGTAAAAACCGCGGTCAAGAGCAGCGAGGAGGATATGGGGAGTAAAAATTTCGAATACATCCGCTAAATACCAAGCCTGGGTTAAATTGAACTCTCTGAACCAGCCGGTGTTGTAAGCATTCCAATACCCATCACCCCGTGGATAGTCTTCTGCACTGGATCTGGGACAGCAGTGAGGCTGGGCAATTCCATTTAAACAGATATGTTCTTGCCTGCTTTTTTCTGAGATAAAGGCATCAAATGTGGACAGCATTTCGTAAGAATTGAATACATGCATGCCTCGATATCCCAGGGCAGTTGCTCGTTTGATCAGCATAACCGAATCAACCGCTGTTGTATCCCGTTCGATGTGAATACGATACCAGCCTGTTGTTTCAGAGATTTCAGGCGCCAGATTTTTGTATTGTTTGGGCAGATCGGGAATGGTACCGTCATTAAGGATGATTCCGTTATACTTTTCTAAGACTCTGGTCAGATTGTCTTGGGTTTCAGGTTTGAACACAATATCCTGCTCTACGTAATGAACCGGAACCGATAACTTGGGGAAGATGATAATGCCTGCAGTAAAATTTTTATTATCCGGTCCGGGTATGGTAGGCGGATCAGGCTTCAGGGTGGGATCGATACGGTATTGAAACAGTCCATTCTCCCCGATTTTTAGCAAATGATCTTCGCTTTCCCCGGCTTCAAACTCTCCGGTTCCCTGCCAGGGAAGTTCTACCGGTTCTTCGGTAATGGTAAACCGGGCCCACACAAATCCGGCATTGGGTCCGATGGTAAAATCAGGCGGGTCCAGGGCAGAAATATGTCCACTGCCCACAGGTACAGGAAAATTAACCACGGTGTGTTCATAGATGGTTTTTGATACATCCTCACTCCACAACTCATCATTCCAGTCACCATCCTGATTCCAGTCAAAAAGAACATTGATGTAAGCGCCTTCAGGATTGTCGGTATGGTAGAACAGGTTGATATCTTTTCCTCCGCCCCAGCTGGCTGTCCCGTCCGCAGTCCCCAGATTGTCTCCGGTAAATCCATCACAGAGAAACACCACTTCTTCGCTACCTTCTTCACCCTGAATAGTATAGATATCTGGTTCCCAGAGACCGCTGTCATGCTGATCACACTGTTCATCCTGATCATAAGGGTGAGGGCCGGAGGCTGAACAGCTGCCTTCATTACCTTCAGTTTCGTAATCTATCAGGTTTCCCAAAAAGGTACCGCTGGAATCATGCTGAATATAGCCGGCTGGTCCGCTATCCTTACAGGTAGGAAATTGTCCCGCAGTACCAGCTGAAGGATAAGCGATTACTCCTTCGGGAGCATCCCCAAAGTCATAGAGAGGCAGGGTTTCAACCAGAATGAGATTATCCTTGACCTTTAGGTCCGATCCGCTGGCACAGGTAATCTGCAGAGATACATCATAGGTTCCGTCCTGGGTGTAGAGAACAGAATGCGGACCTTGAGTCTGAGCACCGGAGGGTGTGCCGCCTTCGAAGGTCCACTGCCAGGATTGAGCCCCCAGGGAGTTATCGGTAAAAGTAACCGAATCCCCGGTATAAATATGGGTTTGGTCAGCAGAGAATTTAGCATCACAGGGACAGTTAACCACCTGGATATAATCAGTTTTGGTTTCAGTGCGGGTGCCGACATGAGGACAGTAGATTTCCAGAGAAACATCAAAAGAGCCGGTTTGATTGTAGGTGATATTGTGCGGGCCCTGTCCCTGCATAACCGAAGGTGTGCCTCCTTCAAAGGTCCACACCCAGCTGGTGGCACCCTCAGAATTATCCGTAAAGGTAACAGACTGGTTTTTGCAGACATTGGTTTTATTGGCAGAAAAATCCGGGCTGCAGGTACAGTCGTAAATCTGGATGTATTTTGTTTTTGTTTCGGTGTCCGACCCTGACTTACACTGAATTTCCAGCTTGACAGTATAGTAACCGGCAGAATTATACACCACCTGATGGGGACCCTCTCCACTGGCGGAAGCGGGCTTGCCTCCGTCAAAAGTCCATTCCCATTGACTTGCACCCTGAGACTGATCGTAAAAAGTAACAGTAATTCCCTCACAGCCGGTCAAGGGGTCTCCGTAAAAATCAGCCTGGCAGCCGGATTGGGCATAGGTGAGGTTGGTCCAAGATAATAAAAAAGGTAATGCTGTTAAAAATAATATTTTTTTCATTTCAACCCTCTAATATTTTAGAGTAATGATTTTTCCCACTTAATCAATTGAATGAAATATTTAGTTGTGATTTTTCCTGCAGAAAAGCCTCCCATAAAGCCAGTTTTTGTAGTTAGGCAAGTGGTATCTTCCAGGGTAATTTCTTTCTAAATGTACCACTACAGCAGGGGCAGGAATCCCTGCTGTAGCAGTAAGAATTCGAAAGTCAGATGTAGGTCTTTCAATATTACTTCATCAAAATCATCTTCTTAGTGTCTGTAAACAGTATATCTCCTTTGTCCATTGCACGGGCTTCCAGCCGGTAAAAGTACACACCGGATGGCAATTTCTGCCCCTGACTGTTCCGTCCGTTCCACTGTACTGAGTATTCACCTGCTGACCTGTTCCCCTGTACCGGAGTATACATTGTTCTGCCCATTATATTATATATAGTTAAGGTCACTTCTGCTTTCTGAGGCAGAGAATATTTTATGGTAGTGACAGGATTAAAGGGATTGGGAGAGGCAGGATATAGTGAGAAAGCTGAAGGAACATCTGATTCAGCCTCCGGGTCGACAAATGTAGGTTGATCATAATACAGAGCTCCCAGGTCCGGCAGGGTTCCGTCAGGATCAAGCATAGCAAAAACAGTAGTATCTCCGGCATCGATACAGGGTGATCCAGCAGTTAAGTGGTAATCAAACGGAGTTCCGCCTACAAAGAGCGGATCTTCAAACATTTCACCGTCTCCGGGATCAGGTGACCAGGTGTCACCGTAATAGCCGTAATTCTGAGTATTTCCGTAATAGTCATTGTGTTGAATGTGGGGTTGCCCCGGGGAGAATGCTGTATTTCGAAAAATCCCCGCAGTTCCGGAATGAGTTATTATATTATTAATTATATAGGGATAGGGTTCATCCTGCATATATATTCCGGCATATTCATTGTTATCTATGGTATTGTTAATGATAACAGCTCTCGATCCATTATCAAGATATATTCCGGTTCTATTATTCTTAATTATACAATGGATAATAAGCATATTATCCCCATTGAAATATATACCATTGCCTGCTGCATTTATCCCGTTATTATTATCTGTAATAGTAAATCCCCAGAAAATTGCATCCCGTGCAGCTGTTACCAAACTAGTGATACCATTTTTGGCAATTATGGTCTGATCTGGGCCTTTTTCGCTGAAAATATATACTCCTGGTTTCATTACTATTGATTCTGAGTAGGTTCCAGGTTCTACTATCATTGCATCACCTGGATTGGCTGCATTCATTGCTTCTGAGATGGTTGCATAATCATTTTTTACATGAATACTTTGAGATTCTAACCAGTAATGATATACTGAACCGGCATCCTGATCATTGTCGTCTTCATACTGTGCACCTATAACGATTTCACCTATACTATTGACATCAACAGAACAACCGAATCCGTCACCTTCATCACCATCACTGGCAATAATTTTATTCATCTCATTCCAGCTTGTTCCATTATACCGGAAAAGATAAACGGATCCGGAAGAAGTGCCCTTATCATCATCACTGGGAGCACTGACAGCAATTAAATTACCGTACATACTAATCGCAGTTCCAAATAAATCTCCGGCAGCACCGTCTGCAGAGGTGAGCTTTGCTTCCTGGAACCAGGTACCTCCGGTGCGTCTGTACACATAGGCCGATCCGGAATTGTCTCCGTTGTCATCATCCCGGGGAGCACCCACAACCAGGCGGTCATCGAATAGACAATTTGTTTCAAACCTGTCACCTCCTGCACCATCAGTGGCAATCAATTTAGTATCCTGGGACCAGGTATCATTCTCCCGTTTGAATATATATACAGCCCCGGCATCAATTCCATTTTCATTATCATCATACCGGGATCCCACGGAAGCATAGTCATGATCAATGGATACATTTACCCCGAACCAGTCTTTTTCTTCAGCATCACTGGCGGTGAGTTTTACTTGCTGATGCCAGCTTTCATTGTCACGTTTAAATATATAAGCAGAGCCGGAGCGGTATCCATTATCATCATCAAAAAATGCTCCCACAATGACATTTTTTCTGTATATAGCCGAGGATATTCCGAACCGGTTGTCTTCTCCAGCATCATCAGCAGTCAACTTTGCCTGCTGTACCCAGTTGTCATTTTCATCCAGGTGAAAAATATATGCGGCTCCGGATTTTTCTCCGGCATCATCGTCCCAGCAGGCACCGACGACAAGGTAATCGTGATAAATATCCACTGAATACCCAAAGAGATCTTCTGCCTCCCCGTCATCAGGAAGCAGCTTTGCTTTTTGAACAAAACTATTACTGATATAATCATAATCAAAAACATATACAGCTCCGGCATCAGTTCCGTTTTCATTGTCATCATAAGGAGCGCCGGCGACAATATGGGGAAAATCAATAGCAATATTTTTTCCAAGTCGATCTTCTGCTGACCCGTCTTCAGCAAGGATTTTTTTTTCTTCTTGAGCGTTTACAAATTCCGGTGCTAACAACGTAAAAAAAAGTAACAAAATCACCACTGATAATACTGTTTGTTTCTTCATTTCATTTCTCCTTAGTTTTTAGTTATAGTTATTTCAATATTACAATTTTTTTCTGATCGGTAAATGCACTGTTTCTCAGCTGCACAATATATACACCTGATCCCACTTTGATGCCTGCGTCATTTCTGCCATTCCAGACCACTGTATGCATTCCCGCAGATCGGTGCTGATGTTCCAGGGTACGGATCCGCTGTCCGGACAGGCTGAATATGGTAACTTTTACCTTATCAGGTTTTGAAATTTCGTATTCAATTGTGGTTCGGGGATTAAACGGATTAGGGTAATTTTGCTTAAGAGAAAAAGATTCAGGATGAGTAGGCTTTTTTACAGCGGTAGGGGTAGTATTTACCTGCCATACATGAATGATACTTTTATAGTCATCCGCCAAAGGTTCCATAACATACAGCAGACCATGCTCACGGTCACATGCAGCAGCTCCGAGGTGATACCACTGTTGTTCAGATTCAAGGTGATATAAACAGTCATCGATATTCAGGGTTGCATAGGGCTGTGGTTCCCAGGGTTCTTTTTCTCCCTGAACTACTGCGGTGAGTTCTTCCGTATCGTAAAAAAGAAACTGACCTGCAAAGCTGTCAGACCACCACCCCCGTTCTCCTGGTCCTTCTCTATTCTGATCATTCGGCCACTGAGTGCCATCTGCATATCCGTACCAGCAGTCACCTTCCCCCTTGGTTCCCACAAATATAACCGCAGATTTATCTTGAAAGGTAAGCCACACACCTCCGGACCATTGATCGGAGTGGTGATAATTATTCATTGTATGTGGATTTTCCTGGTATACATTTCCATATAAAAGAAGGGGGGTACAGAAGAGTGTGGAACCGGAATCTGGAGGATTTCCCCGAGCCCAGGGTCCATACGCAATAATTGACGGTCCCATAGAGCCCTGTCCACCGTCCCGGAAACGGCCGGTAGCTACATACATATTGGGAGTATAAATTTCAGCCCAGGCTGGCGGAATGGAAAAAATATAATCTCCGG
>JAWODZ010000162.1:0-2807 GCA_046483025.1 bacterium | reverse complement strand
ACCGGAGGAAACCATTACTCGGAGCCGGCGCTTATCGTCATTTTATACCGGAAGCCGAAAAAGCTCTATTGCAAAGAGAAGAATTCTGGACCTGTTATACCCCTTACCAGCCTGAACTAAGCCAGGGTACATTGCAGACTATGTTTGAATACCAGAGCTATATTTCCAGATTAACTAAAATGGAAGTCGTTGTACCATCTATTTTCGACGGGGCCTCTGCTGCAGCCGAGGCAGCACTGATGGCCTTAAGGCTAACTCACAAAAACAGTATTATCATCTCTTCTTTGATTCATCCCCATTATCGGGATACCATAAAAACTTACCTTGCCCCACATGGCATCAAAATCAGTGAGATACCCTTCCGGAATGGTTTGACCCCCATTGAGCAAATAAAGCAATCTTTAAATGATGATACTGCTGCTGTTCTAATCCAAAGCCCTAATTTTTTTGGGGGTATTGAAAACATTGAAAAAATCTCGCAGATAGTTCATGAAAACAAGACAATGCTTATCCAGGTTATCACTGAAGCCCTCTCTCTTGGTATTTTAAAGGCTCCGGGCAATATGAATGTTGATATTGTTGCCGGGAACTCACAATCCTTTGGAATAGATTTAAATTTCGGGGGACCGCATAATGCATTTCTGGCTACTAAAAAACAACATATTCGCCAACTACCCGGTAGAATTGCCGGTGAAACAACCGATAAAGATGGCAAAAGATCTTTCGTTATGACTTTCAGGGCTCGTGAACAGGATATTAGAAGAGAAAGAGCAACCTCGAATATGTGCACAAATCATAACCTGAATGTGATTGCTTCCAACATCTACCTATCAATAATGGGGACAGAGGGAGTCTATCAGTATTCCCTGCTCAATACAAAAAAGGCACACTATTTGGAAACTCAACTATTGAAAACCGGAAAATTTGCAAAAATATTTCAGTATCCGTATTTTAACGAATTTTTAATCGAATACCAGGGGGATGTTGATAATCTTAACCAGATTTTATTGGAAAATAACTTTATACCTCCTCTTGCTATTCAGCCAATATATCCTCATAAAAATCTGGCAAAAACTTTACTTTTTACCGTAACCGAAATATTTAACAGAGATGAACTGAATCATATTGCAGACCTGTTGTCTCAGTAAGGAGGAAAAAATGAAACTTATCTTTGAAAAAAGTGTTTCGGGAAGGATAGGCTGTTCATTTCCCGAGGACCTGTTTGAGGATATTAATATTGAAAAATTACTACCGGAAAATTATCTGGAAGAAGATAAAAAAGAATTAACCGAAGTCTCGGAAGTTGACGTTATCAGGCACTTTACCAGACTTTCTAAATTTAACTACGGGGTTGATGATGGTCTATATCCCCTGGGCTCCTGTACTATGAAATATAATCCCAGAATTAATGAAAAAATCGCTGCTT
This sequence comes from bacterium, assembly GCA_046483025.1. Taxonomy (GTDB): domain Bacteria; phylum Zhuqueibacterota; class QNDG01; order QNDG01; family CAYUAG01; genus CAYUAG01. Next base: position 1,381 of record JAWODZ010000162.1, on the reverse strand, counting down.
TAGGTAATTTCATCTATGCTCATCCCCTTTCCTCACCGGAATTAATCCAGGGAAGCCTGGAAATAATGTATTACCTAAATCAACTTTTATGTGAAATAACGGCAATGGACCAATATACCATGGCACCCGCCTCCGGAGCACACGGAGAATTAACGGGGATTCTCCTTATGCGAAAATACTTCCAGGATCGTAATGAAAAAAGAGATAAAATGTTAATCCCCGATTCTGCTCACGGCACCAATCCCGCTTCTGCCGCTATGGGAGGGTTCAAGGTAATTGAAATTAAATCAAATGAAAATGGTACAGTTGATTTAAAATCTCTCTCACAGGCCATGGATGAACAAACCGTAGGATTAATGCTTACCAATCCAAATACAGTTGGGTTATATGATGAAGGAATTGTTGAGATTGAAAAGATTATTCACGATAAAGGCGGATTATTGTATTATGATGGTGCAAATCTCAATGCCTCTCTTGGCATTATACGTCCCGGTGATGCCGGATTTGATGTTGTTCATCTGAATCTCCATAAAACCTTTTCCACACCCCATGGAGGTGGGGGGCCTGGAGCCGGAGTAGTAGGTGTAAAAAGTAAACTTATCCCCTATCTTCCTACACCGGTTATTGCTTATAATAGCAAAAACAATCAATATATTTTTAATATTACGAATGATAAGAGCATTGGTATGATCCGTAGTTTTTGGGGGAATTTTCCGGTTCTGGTCAAGACCCTAGCCTGGATTCTTTCTCTCGGACCAGAAAGTCTTTACCAATGTTCAAAAATAAGCATTATTAATGCAAATTATATATTAACCAAATTAAAAAAATATTTCAAACCTGCCTATGATCGATATTGCGGCCATGAATGTACTCTAACCGGTCGGGAATATAAAAAATACGGGATCAAAACACTTCATATAGCCAAAAGATTGATGGATTACGGTATTCATCCACCCACGATTTATTTTCCTCACTTTGAACCTTATGCTGAAGAAACCATCATGATCGAACCACCAGAATCAGATGGAAAAGAATTATTGGATGATTTCATAGATATTATGGTTAAAATTTCCGAAGAAGCAAAAAATAATCCTGATATTCTAAAGTCTGCCCCCCACCATACTCCTGTCAGTCAAACAAATGATGCCCTGGCAGTAAAAAGAGCTATCTTAACCTACGATGATGAACAAAGGCTAAAAAATGAACTGAATTATCAGGAAAAAGATATTGATTTTTAAACAGGAGGAGCAAAATGACTGAAAATCATTTATTACAGACACCGCTTTATGATGAACATGTTCTCCTAAACGCCCGCATGATTCCTTTTGACGGTTTTAACATGCCGGTTCAATATAGCGGTATTATTGAGGAGCATAATTCG
>JAWODZ010000056.1:0-7177 GCA_046483025.1 bacterium | reverse complement strand
AGATTGCCAACTGCGTTTTGCCAATTGCCCACTTAAATTTCGCAATGCAATCAACGCTTTAAGCAAACCATGAACAATAAGGATCAAATTGATGATATTCTTTCAGATCTGAAGGCTATGAGGAGCAAAGAGCATGCCGAAGGGATGAAGCGATTCGGGATAAAGGCTGAACATGCTTTAGGTATCCGCACTCCCGAGCTCAGAAAATATGCCTCCAAACTGGGTAAAAATCATGATCTGGCGAAAAAGCTTTGGCAAACCGGAATTCATGAGGCGAGACATCTTGCGGCTCTTATCGGTGAACCCAAAAAAGTGACCCATGAACAGATGGAAGAATGGGCTGCAGGGTTTACTTCCTGGGATATATGTGACAGTACCTGCAATAACCTTTTCGATAAAACCCCTTTTGTGTGGGAAAAAGCTGTGGAATGGACTGCAAGACCGGAAGAATTCATCAAAAGAGCCGGATTTGTTTTAATGGCTACCCGCTCAGTGCATGACAAAAAGGCTTCTGATGAAAAGTTCAGACAGTTTTTTCTTTACATTGAAAAGGAAGCTAATGATGAAAGAAATTTCGTAAAAAAAGCTGTCAACTGGGCATTAAGAGCAACCGGAAAAAGGAATGGCCCATTGAACACTGAAGCCATTGAATGTGCAAGAAGAATATATAATCAAGGCTCCAAAAGCGCGCGCTGGATTGCCTCCGATGCTCTGCGTGAATTGAAAAGCGAGAAGGTACAGAAGAGAATTACGGATAAATAATATTTTAATCACCTATCCGGCCAATGAGTCTCTATACCCTGCGATCTTATTAACTTCTGGAATTCATTCAGCATGTTTTCATTTTCCCGGATTGCACGAGGAATAACTCCTTTTTTCTTTGCATATGTTACCAATACCCCTACCGCTTCACCAATACTCCACTCTACGGGATGCAGACGGTAACAGCCATTGGTAATATGCGTGGTACCAATGTTTTTGTTGGCAGGAAGCAGGTTTTTCATTCGTTTGGGCAACAGGGCTCCCTATTTTTAATTGATACAAAAATATCTTTTCTCAATGAGACATAAGTATCGGGAAACGGGCGGCATGAAATATCTGAAATTTTTTTCAACTGTTTTTTTATTTGCTTTTTCTTTTTTTTGGTTTTTTTATCCTGGAGAATATGTTCTTATAGCGAATCAGGATAATAATTTATTTATTACCTCTTTAGGATATCTGACTTCATATCTCGATCGTCCCGGTGGAATACTCGAATACATCAGTGTCTTTTTAAACCAGTTTTTCCGTTTCAGGTTTATTGGTGCAATAATTATTTCAGGCATTGTTATAATTGGTTACTATGCCGTATTTTATTTGTGCAGGAAAATCTCAGATAACAAATATTGTTATTTGCCCGGAATCATAACTGCAATATGGTTTATTGGTATGCATAACTACTATTCTCATCAATTATATCATTCATTGGGATATATTGTTGCAATAATTGCTTTGCTTTTTATTCCAGAAGGGAAGAAAGCAAGAATTATGTTCCTGTTGTTTTGCATACCTGTCCTGTACTATATTATCGGCGGATATTTATGGGTTTTCTGTTTTTTTATTCTGGTAGAAAGTTATAGCCGCGAAGTAAAATTTCATGCTGATTTTACTGCTTTTCTTGTTGTATATCCGTTATTAATAATTATTATTGCTGCTAAATTCGTTTTTTTATATCCCGTAAAGGAACTTTTTATTCACCCATTTCAGTATGAAACAAATCTCTTTCATATTATTTTTGTTTCATGGATTATTTTTTTACCATTGATTATTAAAAAAATATTTTGGCTCAAACATACTAAGCTCCCTAAAGGCATTATGCAGTTCTCCCTATTATTAACCGGCGCTTTTCTGATAATTATTTTTTCATACAATAAAAGGGCAGTTGATTTTTTTCGTATTGAAAAACTGGTTATCCAGGAAGACTGGGATGAATTGCTGGGATTCATGAAACAGAAACCTTCAACCAGTCTTATTGGGAATTTTTATACAAATATTGCATTGGCGAACAGAGGATTGCTTACTTCTGATTTATTCGCTTACCCTCAACCATTTGGCAGACAGGGGCTTTTTTTGGGATGGTTGATGAGGGATGATATTTTGGAAGAAAGCAGCGACTTTTTCTGGACTATTAATTATGTAAATGAAGCCCATCATTTCGCTTTTGAATCGTTCATTGTAAATGGATTTACAAGACGGAATATTTTAAGATTAATCCAAACAGAACTAATAAGAGGGAATTACAAGGTTGCAGAGAAGTATATCAATGTACTGGATAAAACATTATTTGACAAAGGGAAAGCAGGTCATTACAGAAAATTCCTGAATAATCCCGATATCATTAAAAATGATGCTGAACTTGGACCGCGAATGAATATAAGTTTTAGCTCAGATTTTTTCTTACAACCTGATCTTGAAGATAATTTGGGACTGTTATTGGAAAATGAACCTTTTAACCGTCCGGCTTATGATTATCTTTTGGCTCTTTATCTGATTGAAAAACGGGTTGATAAAATTACCGAATATCTTCCCGGGTATCTTGATCTTACCGATGGTAATATACCTCCGTTATTGGAAGAAAGCCTTGTTTACCATAGATTTATACATGGGAATATTATACTTGATACAATTAAAATTTCTCAACGCACTAATTTAAGATTTCAAAATTTCATTCGCATTAACGATCAATTCACAGATCCTGCTAAAGCAGCAAGGGCGCTTTATCCATCGTATAAAAATACATTATGGTATCATATTAATTTTAATTTGGTTACTGAAAATTAATTTATGTATTCAATCCGGACTTCATATTGCCTTCTTATATCTATTTCGGTTTCGGGATTATTGCAATTCATCGTAAAACTTTTGTCTGTTTTGTCATTACGGGGTAATGATAAATTTATGCAGATCAGAAAAAACAGGATTCTAAGGCGTTTGGTTTTATCTTCAGTCATTATATCTGCTTTTTTTGTTTCTCTGTTTCTGACGAATAGTTGTGGTAGTTCGACATTTTCTCCTCCGGAGGGCAGCACAGGTAGCTTACTTCATGAGCCAAATATTATTCCCGATTATACCGGAATAACCATCCCTCCAAACATTGCACCATTGAATTTTATGATTGAAGAAGAAGGTGAAGATTTCATCGCATTGTTTGAAGGAAGTGGTGAAACCGTATTACAGGTAAAAGCTAAAAACAAAGTATTTAAAATAACTGACTCAGAATGGGAGGATCTCTTAGATAACAACCGCGGGTTAGAATTCAGGATAAGGATTTACAGAAAGGAGAATGATAATTGGTCAGAATACACACCAATTAAAATTAAGATTGCACAGGAACCTATTGATCGTTATCTGGTATATCGATTGATTCCTCCCGGATATCAAACATGGTTTTCAATGGGCATTTATCAGCGTGATCTGAAGACATTTAAGGAAACTCCTATTATAAAAAATCAACAAATAAATAATAATTGTGTAAACTGTCATTCCTTTGCCAATAGAAACAGCGATAATATGCTTTTTCATATAAGAGGATCACAGGGAGGAACAATTATTAAACAAGGAAACAATATCCAAAAAGTCAATATCAATACAGAAAATACTATTTCGGCAGGAGTATATCCCAGCTGGCATCCATCAGGAAAATTCATAGCCTTTTCAGTAAATAATATCGAACAGTATTTCCATGCAGATCCAAATAAAACTATTGAAGTACTGGACAGAGAATCCGGGTTAATTATTTATAATACCGTGAATGACAGGATCACTCATGTTCCCGGAACAAAGGGAAAAGAATATCTGGAAACATATCCATCCTGGTCTCCGGACGGAAACTATCTCTATTTTTGCCGGGCCGATGCAGATGAAAATACTCCGTATGATTCTATCAGATATGATATTTTTAAAATTGAGTTTGATCCCGGGCAAAATAGTTTTGGTAATACTGAACCAGTATTCAATGCTTCAGAAATGGGATTAAGTGCTTCATTTCCAAGATTGTCCCCGGATGGGAATTATCTTTTATTTACAATCCATAGTTACGGGTGCTTTCCGGTATGGCATAAAGAGGCTGACCTGTGTCTGTTGAACCTGAGTACGGGAAAGGCAGAAATTCCCGGGGCAATAAAATCTGAAAATACTGACAGCTACCATACATGGTCATCTAACGGCAGATGGATCGTGTTCAGCAGCAGAAGACACGACGGAAGGTATACGAAACTTTACCTGAGCTACATAAATGATGAAGGAGAATTTCAGAAAGCCTTTCTGCTTCCGCAGAAAGATCCTGAATTTTATGAATCATTTTTTAATTCTTTCAATATCCCTGAACTGATAAAGAGTCCGGTTCAGGTAAACCCCAGGAAATGGTCCGATATTGCAGCTAATCCGGCTGTGCAGGTTTCAGAATAGATAAGGATGTTAACAGGTTATGATTTTACTATACCAATATGTACCATTGTATTTTTTTATCTAATTTATCCAGTATGGAAATTAATAACACTAAATTTTTAAATGTGCAGGTAATATACATTACCCCGACAACAGATGGAACACCACTGGAACAAATGAATAATTGTCTGGCGCAACTTAGTCAGGAGCTTGTTAACAGAAATATTGACTTAATAAATATTGTTAAACAAACAATTTTTTTATTAGCAGGTGACAGGGAAGAATATAATTATAAAACCAGTATATTCGATGAGGCCATCAATGAATTTTATGAATCTTTTTCCCCTTCAACGAGTTTTATAGCTCAGGCTCCGGGGAATGACAAAGAGCTTTCGCTTGAGGTCTATGTTGCTGGTAAAAGGTCTGAAGAAATTGAAATAACTCATAAATCTGTTGATGATATTCCTTATACAGTAATTAGTTCTCCCTGTTATAAAGAAGTTTATGCGGCAGGGCTGAATGTAACATATCTTAATGATATTTCTGATCAGGCTGCAAGCTCTTTTACCATGATGCAAAAAATCCTTGCCAGAGAAGAATTATCATTTTCAGACGTTGTCAGGCAATGGAATTATATTGAAGAGATAACAAAAATAGCGGGATATGACACAATAAAGCAGAATTATCAGGTTTTTAATGATGTACGTTCCAGGTTTTACAGGAACAGTGATTTTTTAAATGGTTACCCTTCAGCTACCGGCATAGGTACTCTTACAGGAGGGGTAACAATTGAATTTGTAGCAGTATCGCCAGGGGATATTTCCATTTACCCTCTTAATAATCCCGGGCAAATCGAAGCGTATAAATATTCTGATGAGGTTCTTGTAGGTATGGGAATTCCTGGAAATTCCAGGAAAACAACTCCAAAGTTTGAACGCGGCAAATTATTAAGGATAAATGATCATGCCAGAATATATGTTTCAGGAACAGCTGCCGTAGTAGGCGAATTGTCTTCTCATGCAGATGATATTGAACGTCAGACTTTGATATCGATAGAAAATATCATTAATTTATTGTCTCCTGATAATCTTTCTAAATATGGGATAAATGTTGATTTAAGGACAAATGGCTTTTCATATATCAGGACTTATGTTAAATACAAAGCAGATCTTGAAAGAGTTAAGCGTATATGTGAGAAACATTTTAAAAGCGAGAATTTCCAGTACCTGATTTCGGATATTTGCAGAGATGATCTTTTGGTTGAGATTGAAGGATCCATTTTTCTTTAATTTTCCATCTCTTTTTTTACCAAATCGAAAAATTTGACTATATCTTTTTTATCAATGCTTTTGTTGTATTGCATGGCAATTTTTGGATGTATATTATAAAGCCCTGTTATCATATAGGGGAGATTAAACCCCCATTCGAGTTTATCCCGCAGTGGCTCAATATATTTCTGGATACATTGAAGAATGGGTTTAAGATGATATTTTGAATCCTGCAAAAAGCTGATTAATAATTCTGTCTGACAATTACCTGCACCCCTGCCACATCCTGCCATGCTGGCATCCATTATATCAGCCTTACATGAAATGGCTTCCAGTGTATTGGCAAGAGCCATTTGTCGGTTATTGTGTACATGAATGCCGACATTTTTCCCGCTTGATTCCGCATAAGACCGGAACTTTTTTAAAAGAAATCGTGTTTGCAGGAGATCCAGAGATCCAAAACTGTCAACGAGATATAGAGTATTTGCTTTGGAATTTGCCAGTAATTCAAGTGCCTTATCCAGATCATCATAGTTAATTGCTGAGACAGCCATCAGATTTGCGGTTGTTTCATAACCTTTATAGTGTGCGTCCTTTATAATATCCAGGGCTACAGGTATTTGATGAATGTAGGTGGCTACTCTGATCATATCCAGCACACTGTGGTCTACCGGCAGGATATCGGTATGATAATCGCATTTCTCTGCATCTGCCATAACGGAGAGCTTCAGATTTGTATCATTTTCTCCTGTAACACGTCGGATATCATCTTCCCTGCAAAATTTCCATGCTCCATAACCGGATGCAGAAAAGATCCGGCAGGAATTTATATATCCTATTTCCATATAGTCGATACCTCCCTCAATACATGCGGTATATACTCCTTTAACTGTTTTATCATCAAAAAGATGGTCATTCATCAGTCCGCCATCGCGAATTGTACAGTCTAATACCCGTATTCCGGTATAGCGGGAATTGAATTTGTTCATATAGTTGTTTGCCGGATTATCGTCCATCCTGATAATTCTTATTTAATTTCTTATTTTCCTGTAAAGCATACAGATAATTTATAATGGCCAAACTTACTTTGATGATCTTAATTGCCGGTAGTTTATGATATTAGTGAGATATTTCATAATTTTATTGTTTGCATACTTATCAGTCGTGCCGGAATTAACTGTATTTTCATACGTACAAATTAGGTTAATCAAGTTAATAATCAGTTAATTATGTTTAGCATGTAATTCATACTCAGTGTTTCAATTCCGATGGAACCCCCATGCTTTCTGCATGTTATCTTGTCTGATGAAGTCTGATGGGGTTTCAGGCATTTATTTTTGGAAATTTCAGGATTACTGTAAAGTTAATATCATATAAATTAATAATAAAAACCGGGTATGAGCAACTCAGGGATATCAGCAAACGGAAAGGTATACAAAAAAATGGTTTTTTTATTGGTCATTAAGTATTACTGTATAAATAAT
>JAWODZ010000206.1:0-22009 GCA_046483025.1 bacterium | reverse complement strand
TTTTTCTTTTCTATAGGTGTACCATTTAATTGAATTTCAATACCCTGATTCTGAATTTCTCCGGCATTGATCCATTTTCTGGTAAATCCGGTAGCTCCTGAAACAGAAATAGGCATAATCTGATTCGTGGTGTTTTCTTTATAGTAAGTAAAAGAAACACCCAGACGGTTGTTCATGAATTTCAGATCCGTTCCTAATTCAATACTGGTTTTCTGTTCCGGCTTTAATTCTGCATTTGCCATAGTATTGGTATAGGTTAAATTGGCTATACCCAGATAGGGCTGTGCAGAGCTATAGGTACCAGTTAATGAATAAGGATCAGCTGTGTTTCCTACTCTTGCCCAGCTTGCTCTTATTTTTCCGTATAAATCCTGGGGATCAATATCAAAAAAGTCAGAAAAGAGAAAAGAACCGGTTACTGAAGGATAAAAATAAGAATTGTTCTCTTCGGGCAGGGTAGAAGACCAGTCATTTCTTCCAGTGGCTTCAAGAAAGAGATAATCATTGTAGCTCATAGAAAGACGGCCGTACACACTGTTATGTTCTGTTTGAGTCAATCGTGTATTTGTAGTCGGGGTTACACTGGAATTGCTCACTGAATATAAATCAGGAATGATCAACCCGTCAACAAATGTCTGCTGCCATTTAAACCGGTTTGACCTGTAATTAGCTCCTACCAGAGCTGTTACATCAATATCATCAGTAAGAGACCGATTGGCCCTTACAAATACATCAAAGTTAGTTTCTCTGGTAACGTCATTGTTGTCAGAAAATTGTCCATCAGGATAATCGTTGGAATACATTGCTCTTCTGTATTTTCTGTTTTCTGAATATACATCAACACCTCCGCGAGCAGTCATACTTAACCATTCGTTAAATTGATAATTTGCATCGAGATGACCAAATATCCTGTGTCTGATCCGTGAATTGGTATTTTTATTGGTAATCCAGTAGGGATTATCATGGTAAGCAGTATTCCATCGATAAGGGGTTCCATCCGGTGCTTCAACATGATCTTTCAGCCATGCAAGTTCTACCTGACGACCAAACCAGCCGGTAAACTGCTGCATGGGATTGATAGAAGCATACCCATTACCTACAAGATTATCATTTGTAAGGTTTACATAATTAGCAACACCTGATACAGACAGCTTTGGATTCACCTGTATATTACCGCTTAAATAAACTGAATTTCTCAATTGATCAGTATTGGGAACTATTCCCTTATCGTCCTGGTATGTATAGGAAAGGCGGAAATTTGCTGCCTGAGTTCCTCCGTGTACGGAAAGGTTATGCTGTTGTGAGAATCCGGTTTCAAAATAATTCTTAACATTATCAGGATGAGATACCCAGGGAGTTGGTGTACGCCAGGTAGGAATTCTGGGGTCAACAGTTCCGTCAGGAAGTGGTGAGGTAAATTGGGGAATAAGCAGAGGTTTGCCTTCTCCCTGAACCTGGATACGGGGATGATCACCATACCATTTTTCATAGTTTTCGGAAAGGTATCCGTCCAGAGGAGGTCCCCAGCTTTCATCAGTTCCATCACTTACACCACCGTAATTACCATCATAATAGGCAAATTCACCATAACTGGATAGTCCATCACCTAAAATCGCAGAACCCTGTCCCCATTTATCCTGAAAGTTAACTATCGGATTATAAGCTCTGAAAGTGAGATGAGTACTGTAGGTAATGCCCAGACCTTTTTTCTGTACCACACCAGCACCTTTTCCGCTTTTGGTGGTAATTTCTATAACACCGTTAAGTGCACGGTTACCGTACAAAGCAGCAGCATTTGCTCCCTTTAATATGTTAATACTTTTAATATCATTGGGGCTGATATCTGCAGCTGCATTTCCAAAATCAACTACTCCTCCATATGTTCCGCTACTTGTATAGCTGTTAGAAATTGGCACTCCATCCACTACAAACAGAGGCTGGTTACCTCCGGTGAGGGAGCTGATCCCGCGGATCTGTATTCGTGCGGAACTGCCTATTACTCCGGAAGAATTAGATACCTGTACTCCGGCTGCTTTACCGGATAAATTACTTACAATATTTGATTCTGCTACTTCAGTCAGTCTTTCTTCACCTATTGACTGCTGAGAGTAGCCAATTGCCTTTTCCTCTTTGGTTATACCTAATGCTGTAACTACAACTTTTTCAAGTCCTATGACATCCGGTTCCAGTTCAAATAAAAGATTAGTAGTTTCATCTCCGGGTCCTATTACTTTTGTCTGTCTCTTATAACCCATATAACTTACTACTAATGTAACTTCTTCAGTCAAGGACATAGTAAATGAAAAATAACCATCTTGATCTGTAGCAGCACCTACTTGTCTTCCTTCTACCGATACATTAGCAAAAGCAAGGGGTTGTCCTCCTCTTTCATCCACAACAGAACCACTAATCGTAACCTGTTGAGCAAATAAACAACCAGCTGCCAAAACTAATGTAATAATGGTAAGAATATTTACTATTTTTTTCATTTTTTAAGCTCCTTTTCTTAGATAAGATAATTAAAAACCCAAACAAATTACCTACTCTTAACATTTCACATTTCTCTTTTTCACTTATACAAAAAATTCAATAAATCTTTATCTTTTCACCTCCTTCCAATTAATTCTTTTTAAATTCCTGTAAAAACTTTCATATATTCTCCAGACTGATAACAAAAAATTTTTCTACCACCTCCTCTAATTATTAAAAATTTATAATTTATTAAAATATAAAAACTCTTTTTTAAAATTAATAAATTTCTTACAGGAATTTAATAACAAGGATTCTACCATTTCCTTCCATTACTGATTATTTAACTGTATTAAATTTTTGAGTATACTAAGTATATATAATTTTTTAGAATTTGTCAAGTACTTTTTAAAATTTTTTGAAATTAAAATAAACTATTAATTATTTTTCCTGATTTAACCATCAAACTTCTGAGTTGCATATTACCTAAATAGGATATCTGTTTATAGTTGTCCAGCTCAAGACAAAAAATATCCCCGCGTTTATCAGGAGCCAGTATGCCTCTATCATCAAGATACAGCATCTTAGCAGGATTAACAGTAAAAAAATCTATAAGCTGAGATGGCTGTCCAATATGATATCTGAGCACTGCCAGAGTCTGAATAAGAACCGGAGAGAGAACAGGGGAAGATCCCGGATTGAAATCAGTGGAAAGAACAATACGTTCCGGAATTGTTAAAAGCTGATTTATTTGACCAATATTTTCTGAAAAAACAAACATTTCAGCACCTGGTAAAAACACTGCATAAAGATCCTCATCATCTATTATTCTTTGTGCATCCTGTTCGGATAAGACTTCCAAATGATCGATATGTCTTACTCCCAGCTCTGTTGCCAGCTTCACTCCCCCTATATCACTAATCTGATTAGTATGCAAACAGGTATGATATCCCTGATCCCGAGCCTTTTTCAGCATCTTCTCACTCTCTTTAACAGTAAAGACATCTTTCTCCACAAAAATATCAAACCAGTCTGTATATGTTTTAAACTCTGGAATCATCTTTTCACACACCAGATCAATATATTTTTTTCTATCCATTTCCTTGGGTACTGAATGCACCAGAAAAGTGGGTACAATATCCATCGGATGATGTTTATGGAGCTGGTTTATGACTTTAAGCATCTTTTTTTCATTTTCAAAATCAAGTCCATACCCTGATTTTATTTCAATAGTTGTTATCCCGGACATCAAAGCCCTGTCGAGATATTTCAAACCGTTTTTTAAAAGTTCTTCTTCAGAAGTCTCCCTCACTGCTCTGACAGTATTATGGATTCCTCCCCCCTTTTTTAGAATCTCCATATATGGTCTGCCCCGGGCTCGCATATACAGTTCATCCTCTCTGGTGCCGTAAAATAGGAGGTGGGTATGAGAATCTACATATCCGGGTAAAGCTATCATATTACTGCAATCAACAATATTCGTATTATCAATTGTATTTTTATCAACGCTCATCAGTATATCATTAAAAGGTAAAATATATTTGATGAACTCATCCTGAATAAAAATACTCAGCCTTTTTTCATCTTTTCTGTTCTCATTCCCGTAGACTTGATTGAAATTTTTTAAAAGAAGATTTGCCATAAAAATATAATAGTGAATTTTTTACACTATGTCAACTTCCTTCTTTCATTTCATTTTCCATTTTGCATTTTACTTTCTACCGAGTAGACCCCCTTGCTTCCTTTTTTTCAAGATAGTATTATTGCAATTAAATATAAATCTGGAATCTTGAAACTTGTCGGCACGAGATTCTTCACTCTCTCCGATCGTTCAGAATGACAATACGGTGCGACTGGTTTGAAAAACTATAACCCTTTTTTCAGGACGACACCTTCTCCGTTAATTCTTTAGTCTTTATTCTTTGGTCTTGATTTCCTCCAACCACTCCAGAGGCCATCTCCAGCTTTTTCCGTCTTTGGTGACAAGCACAAGACGTTTGGAGTTGGATCGAATAGGTCTCTTTACCTTGGCAATCTGATTGAGATATTTTCGGGAAGGATCATAGGTGATCCTGACCTTGTCAGATTTTTTTAGATGACGAAATCTCACATAAGGATCAAATTGAGGGAATTTTTTGATAAAAGTGGTATAACTGATTTTTTTCCCCTTTCTTTTTCTCAGCTTTTTTGCTTTTACCCCATATCCCAGGGACTGTACATGTTGAATCGCCCATTTGTTGGCCGACTGTTCTCCTTCCCCGGGATGAAGTTTCAGATGGTATCTGCGAAAGTGATGCAGCTCATGTGCAAACAGGGTGGCAAGGTGATCAATAAAAGAGGGGTAATAAAATTCCCATCCGTAAATATCCTTCTCTGTATACGGGTATCGCGAACTGCTGCAGTCAATTCTCAGGCGGATAAGTTTAAAAGTCCGGGGCAGATCAGCCGGAAGGGGAAATTGCCTGGTAAAGCTCCACCTCCCTCTTCCGGTAATAAATTTTCGGGGAGTAAGGTGTTGGTGAACATAAGCAGTACCCCTGGTTTGATCGATTCCTTCCATCAAATAAAGAGCGACAATAAGATCTGCTGTTTCAGTTGAATCAGCTACTCGGGACAAGTACTTCGAAATATTGTAGTCGTTAATATTTTCTGATTGATTAGAAAAAATATACAGTTTCATAACAGGCCGGATACAATTAAAAAGGGGATTATTTAAAAAATAGAATTTTTATAAATTTCATGGCGGGCATCATCAAGGTATAGTGTTCATAATAAATTTGTTACCCTGAGCTCAGTCGAAGGGTGACAAATGTATGACTGGTTAGACAGCCTTTTTATATTGATTTCAGCAAAACAATTATCAGAAATACCTTTTAAAATCTTTATAATTCATTTTCAATGGAATAAACCGGTTTTATATCAACAGGGATCTCTGTAAGTTTACTCAACGCAGTTTCAACTTCCGGTTTTATCAAGGAATATCCCTCAATCAATTTTTTCGCTCGAGTAGTATCTCCTTGGGCCTCAATCATCAAGGTTTCTTCAGCAAGGCTTTGTACTGCTTCTCTGTATTTTCGATTATTAACCGAAAAGAGTCCGTCATCATCAATGGAAACCGCTCCTTTTTCTAGGTAATAGTTTAATTGAATAGCATTTGCTCCTCCGTGGGCTTCTTCAATACCAAACCTGATGGACCGGAACATGCCGGCAAGATTGGTTGAAAAAAGAGAAGTATGGAGCTTTTCATCCAGGACATCTTCTTCCATAAGGTAGAGAATGTTGTACACTCCCAGAACATCAGCCTTGCATTCTTCTATTACCGAATAATAATTTTTTAATTCTCTGCTCACAGATGTTTCTTTTCCGTTCAAAGTAATAGTACCGGGACCAAGACCATGGCTTACTTCATGCATGAGTATATGCTTAAAATAGGCATCAAAAGAAATTTTTTCCAATTCATCTGCAGTCAATACCTCAGCTGCAATGGGCCTCAGGATTTTATCGAATTTTGCTTTCATAACATTTTTTAGTAAAACTTTTTTAGAACCCTTGGCTTCCCGAACACGTTCATCATTAGGTAAATTAAAGGCCAGGGTCTGAACTCCTGCTTTGGTGTCTCCGGCAGTAAATATTTCATTAACAACTTTAATAGGAGAGGAACTGCCCCGATTGAAATTTTTATGTCTATCCGGGATGGGCAGGTTATCTTCCATCTTATCAAGATAGTTGCCAATGGTAGTGAGGTTTTTACTCTCTTCATGATCCACTACACAGACAAAAGATTCAAAGGCTGCTTTATAACCGAACAACCTGTCTTCGTACACTTCATAAGGACCTATGACCACTTCAATATCTCCATCTAAATCCATCCAGGCCATGTTACTTTCATAATACTCATTAGTAAGAAAAGACTCTGCCCGTTTATTTAAAAATACTGATAAGGTCTGGTCTCTGGTTTCCTGGGCAGCCTGTTTGAGCAGCCTAACTGCAGATTTTAATTCCTCAAAATATTCTTCCGCGTAAGGAACTGCAATCAGTTTATCATTCTTCTTTCTGATAACAGTGTAATGACTTTCAAATATTTCCCTGTCGTCTGGATGGTCTTTAAGCCAGTTGTTAAACATTTCCTTGGTCATATGTAAGGGATAGTAGTTAGCACCCCGCGGCTTTTCAATATTGTTTATAAAAGGTTTGTTATTTTCCAGTCTGTTCCAGGGGCCGAACATAATAGTAAATAGATCAATATAGGGCTGGTTGGATTCCGGATATTCTTTTAAAGCATTTAAAATCTGCGGATTTTTCTCATATACCTGTTCAAGAAAAATACTATCAATATGCTTTGATGCTTTAACTAAAAGTTTGATGACATGACGTTCGTTGGCAGGTAAATAAGAAAGGTCAGGAGCAATAGTTACAGTTGCAAGTTTGTTAAGTTGGGTGTTAACATATTTTTTTGAAGCCTTCTGTTTAATCATTTTTTCTCCACAGCTTAAAAAGAGCAGCAGCAAAAAAAACAGGGTTAGATGGATAGTTTTTTGGGGCATAATTGATACCTCCATTTTATAATCTCTTTAAAAAGAATATACTTATTTTTTTTCTTGAAATCAAGGGGAGAAGATGACTAAAAAATTTTGCATATACCCTTCAGGCTTGTTTCTTGTTTTTTGCTTCTTGTTTCTAAAAACAGTTCACAGACCGCTGACCACTGACCGCACCTCTATTCACGATCTGTTGTCCGCCGTGTGCCGGCCTTCCCCGACACCCTGTTTCTCCGTTTCACTCTCCTTAACAACGAATGTATACTGATTTCTAACTACTGACTTCTACTCTCTGACTTCTGAACATTCCAAAGTTCTCAAACTCTAACGCTTTGATATTTGTTTTCTGTTAACTAACTTCTAAATCTTCTGATGCTCTAAAGTTCTTACGTTCTAAAGTTCTGACTTTTTTTCTTTAACTTTACATAACATCATAATAATATTTTCTATTCACCTGTTCCCACCCAGTCTGCAGGAAGCATGGTCAGAGGTTTGGCCGGGTGAGAGGTGATCATTTTCAAATAGTTTATAATTGGGGAATCAGCACTATTTTCTGCACTGATATTAAAAAGATCGGGTTTAAAAATCGCAGGATTTATCCATCCCCGGGAAGGAAACTCGACTATCTCAACCTCTTTGTCCCCTGAAATGCCGGCACTCTGTTTGGCAAGGCTGATTGCTTTATCCAGTCCTCCTATGACATCAATTAGACCGTTTTCTCTCCCTACTGTTCCGGACCAGACTCTGCCCTGGCCAATACTGTCAACTTCTGCCTCTTTCATGTCCCGGCCTTGTGCAACCTTTTTTATAAAATGATTGTACATAGTAGTGATTGCTCTCTTCATGATTCCAAACTCTTCTGCGGTGAGATTCCGGTGTGGAAGTGTTAATCCGAGATAGGGCAGCGTGAGACCTGCTCTAAGATCAGCATGTTTTCCTACTTTTACAAAATCCGGTTGCATTCCTATCTTATCCCCGAATCCCTGGTTCCACAGCCACCCTCCGATCACTCCTATGGATCCGGTCACAGTATTGGGAGCTGCTACAATGGTATCTCCGTACATTGATATCCAGTACCCGCCTGAGGCGGCCACACCTCCCTGGCTGATGATCAATGGTTTTTGTTTATCACACTTCTTCAAGGCTTGTGCCACCAGATCAGAAGCAAGCGGATCTCCGCCCGGTGAATCAACCCGTAAAATCACTGCTTTTATTCTTTTTGACTCAGCAAGTCTTAAAATGGTCTTTTCCAGGACCCTGGCTTTAATACCAGTATCCATGGCGCAGGCACCAACTGCATACACTACTGCAACCTGCGGCAAACTTCCCCATTCTGTTCTCTGCATACTATGACAGGCCAGTTCCCGAGGGTTGATTAATGTCTTGTTTTCGCCTTCAAGTTTTGAGATTATATTTTCAATTTCTGTCCAGCGGGCCAGAGTATCCACCAGCTGATGTTTCTGTGCTTCTTCCGGCAGAAAGATAGCCTTTTCATTAACTAAAGTATCAAAAAAAGCAGGAGAAAAACCTCTGCTCTGGCATACATCCCTCTGAGTCAGGGAGTAAAAATCCTTTAAAAGTTTTAGGCGCTGTTCCCGATCAGGTTCGGACATACTCTCCCGCGAAAGCACTTCGGAAGCTGATTTATAGGTAAAAAATCTCCATTCCTCATATCCAATTCCTAATTTTTCCAGAGTACCCTTCATAAAAGTTCTGGAAGCTGCGAATCCCTCCAGAGTAAACATACCTTCCGGATCCATAACAATACAGTCTGCTGTACTGGCAAGATGATACATATTCATATTTCCTTGGTCAAAATATATCACTACCTTTTTCCCGGACTTTTGCAGATCTGATAAAATTTCACGTATCTCCCAGATCATCTCTTTTCCTGCTTCCATTCCGGAAAGATTCAGTGCAACACCGGCTATTCTTTTATCATCTGCAGCTCCTTTAAGGTGCTGCATGATTCCTGTAAGAGTATTTTTTTCTTTATCAAACAAGCGATACTTCTGATAATGCATAGTCCCTTTCAACTGCAGGGAAACATACTGTTTATTCTCTTTAATATAACTGTCAAAAATATTGCTGTTCTTTGAACCTATTCTGAGGGAATAGTTATTGAATAGGGTATTATTGTTTTCATTTATATGGGTTTGAGACCGGAGAGAAATTTTTCCCAAATTAAAATTCATACCCAGGGAGAATGTATTATCATCAAATAATCGGGCTGCAACAGTAATTCCTGATAATGGCTGAACTGCAACTCCTGTACTCCATTGTGCTCTGTCAATATCAGAAAAAAAAGAAAGGGCGCAGTCACCAAAAAAAGTAATCCGGCCGTTGGCAAATGGTCTGAATCCCAGATCAAATACCCCGTATCGGTCATCCTGTTGTTGAGAAAAAACTCCCACTAATCCGGCAGATACATGAGGATTGGGGCGTACTAACATACCGGCACTGACTACCCTTCCGATTCTTGACAACTCCGCCTTACCTGCCGACCACCCGTAACTGATTCCGTAACTGAATGATTCAGTCCCCGAGCCCAGGGAAATCCGGTAATCAGAATATCGCTCTCCCTCCATTCTGTGATTGATTGCTCCGATACTGACATGCGGCACTGCTCCTATCAGGCCCCATTGCCGGTCCGGAACTGGTCCATGAGTTCTGTCAGTTGAAAAAACAAACAGCTCCGGGCTGCCCACAATATTCACCAGGGCCGGATTCAGATATCCCAAAAATCCATTCCCAAAACTACCCGGAGAAGTGAGTAGATAACGGGACTGTAAATAATACTGGGGAATACTCTCACCAGCAAATAAAAATGAACTGATAATAAGAAAAAACAATACTGTCTTCAATAATTTTGAATTCATGATCGTCCTCTTGATTTTATTATTACATTATTATCTACTATAATTTATGTTCTGCCTGTGTTTTCCTGTTTTTTATAGTTTTACTGTTTCCTTGTTCTCAGAAGAATATTTAAATATACATTTATTATTCTGTAATTTTTAAATTATCAAAATCAATAAAGAAAAGCAACTGCTATTTTCAGTTTAGGCAAAAACTTAACGGCAGAGCCTGCAGAGAAACCGCAGAGTTCCTATAAATAAATCAATTGTGATTTATTAAAAGTATTAATATTAATTATTTATTAATAATTAAAACCGCTATCAAACTATAGGCCAGCTATCATCTTACTTCATTCTATAAAAAAAACAGCTCCTTCTGTTTGTATGACAAGCAGGTCCGGTCTGATCTACTTTGACTACCAGACAGTCTTTATCACAATCTGCCCATAGTTCTTTTACTTTCTGAATATGACCGCTGGTTTCCCCTTTTCTCCAGAGCTTCTGCCTGGAACGGGAAAAAAAACAGGTTCTGCCTTCTTTTAAGGTAATCTCAATACTCTGCTTGTTCATATAGGCAACCATCAAAATTTCATTTGTATCAGCATCCTGAACAACTGCCGGAATCAATCCCTGACTATTAAAACTTAACTCATTTATTGTAGTCATATTATCTCCTTACCCTAATATTCTGTTCTTCCAGATATTCTTTTAATTCCCTGATCTGAAATTTTCCATAGTGAAAAACAGAAGCAGCCAGAACCGCATCTGCTTCCCCTTTCTGTAAAGCTTCCCTGAAATGAAACAGCTCTCCTCCCCCCCCGGACGCAATCACCGGTACCGGAACTGAGTTGCTGATCTTTCTAGTAATCTCAAGATCAAATCCACGGTTTGTGCCGTCCCGGTCCATACTGGTGAGAAGAATCTCACCGGCTCCAGATTGAACTACCTGACGCGCCCAGGATAAAGCCTCAAGTTCTGTCTCCTGTGTTCCTCCGTAAATAAAGACTTTCCACTTCCTTTTTACTTTTTTTACATCCATGGCAACCACCATACACTGGGAACCAAACATTTCCGCTCCCTTTTTGATGATTTCCGGATTCAATACAGCATGGGTATTCAGGGCTACTTTATCTGCCCCATTCTCAAGAATTGCTTTTATATCTTCGGTTGATTGTATTCCACCTCCAATAGTAAAGGGGATAAAAATTTTTTCTGCTACTCTCATGGCCAGCTCTTTAACTGTTTTTCTTTTCCGGGCAGAGGCAGTAATGTCCAGAAATATTAGTTCATCCGCTCCCTGATTATTATATCTCAATCCCAGTTCAACCGGATCTCCGGCATCCTTCAGGTTCTTAAAATGTATTCCTTTGACCACCCTTCCATCTTTTACATCCAGACAGGGGATGATTCGTTTTGTTAACATTGATCCTCCAGTTTTCAATCTTTGTTCTTTAGTTTTTGGGTCTTTGAGTCATAGAGTCTTGGGGTCTTTGTGTCTTAGGGTCATGAAGTCGACATACATATTGCGGTCTGCCGTCCGCGGTCTGCGGTCTCTTTCAGTATTTCGCCCCTGAAGGGGCTTGGATGATAAGGACTTTCCTTATTGCTATAAATATCTCATTATGCATGAGTCATTATTCATTAACAAAGTGTCTTTTGTCTTACTTTTCCTTTTTCCTTATACATCTGACCGCTTCCCTCACATCCAGCTTCCCCTCATATATTGCTCTACCGACCACTACACTGTCCACTCCCTGACCCTCAAGCTGCTGCAGCTCGATAATATCCTGGATCGATCTGATCCCGCCTGCTGCTGTAACTGAAGCTTTTGTTGACCGAACAAATTTCTTCAGAGACGATATATCCGGTCCCTGCATCATGCCATCACTTTTAATATCAGTATAAACAAATCTGCTGACTCCTGCCTTCTCCATAGTTTCAGCAAAATCCTCTGCTCTCATAGAGGATACATTTTTCCATCCCTGGGTTGCTACCTTGCCGGAACGCACATCCACTCCCACAATGATTCTTTGTGAACCGAATCTGTGAACAGCTTCCTGTACCAGCTCCGGATGAGTAACAGCAGCTGTACCCAATATCACCTGATCAATCCCGTTATCAATCCACATCTCAATATCAGCAATTGACCTGATCCCACCTCCCAGTTCAAATGTAACTTTTGATGTTTCGATTATCTTTTTAATTACCTCTTTATTCTTTGTCCTTCCTGAAAATGCGCCTTCCAGATCAATGATATGTACTTTTTCCACTCCGGCCTTATAGAACTGCCGGATAACTTTTAGGGGAGAAATACTATAACTTGTCTTCTGGCCGGCATCACCCTGACTAAGACGAACACATTCTCCCTTCATTAGATCAATGGCGGGAATTATTTGCATTGCTATTTCCTTTTTTATATTATTCGTTTCCTGTCACTAGTTCTTAAAGAACAGGAAGAATGGAAAATGGAAGGAAAAAGGATAAAGGAAAAAGTTGCTATAGATATCTTTACCCTAAAGGCACTTCGATCTGATCATTATGCATTTTTCATTAACAAAGAGTCTTGACCTGAAATAGGTTTACAAAGAAAACAACATTTTTTACTTTTATTTACAATTTTTAAAACCTCCTCTAACTCATTTATTTATAAATATTATAATTGACAATTCTGTCATCCTGAGGAACGAAGTGACAAAGAAGTTATCCTGCGCGACCGCAGGGAGCAAAGAATCTCACGCCACTGAGGGTGTAGTAAAATATCAAGTTTTGCTGGAAATGAATGTAATTTCTTTAAAGAATCGAACTTTATAAGCAAAAACCTTGATACCATCTCACGTAGTGGCATGAGATTCTTCGCTCGCTTTACTCGCTCAGAATGACATTTTAGGTCGACTAAATAGACTGAAAAACTGTAAACTTTTTTCAGGACGACACCCTATTATATTATTCACTTTTTCTCCCTTCTCCTTTTTTTTTTAATTTTTCCTAATAACAACCTTATACCATATACCTATGAACTCTCTAATTTTTCTCCTGATAAGAAAAATTCCTCAGAACCCTCAACCCTATTCCGCCACTCTTTTCCGGATGAAACTGCATACCGATTATATTCTCTTTTCTGACCACTGCACAGAAATTTCGACCATACCTGCACTGAGCAGTTACTGACTCTAAATCATCCGGCTTGCATATAAAGGAATGAACAAAATAAAAATAAGACTGCTCAGGAATCTCTTTAAAAACCGGATCAAATTTAGTAAAGTGTAATTGATTCCATCCCATATGGGGAATTTTCCTAACACCTGTGATTGCCTCCACTGTTCCGGGGATCAGGTTTAATCCCGAACAATTTCCGAATTCATTACTTCTGGTAAAAAGCAGCTGCATACCCAGACATATCCCTAAAAGAGGTGTCCCTTGTCTGACTTTTTCAGAAACGAGCTCATCCAGACCCTGCTTGCCAAGCTTCCTCCGGGCTGGTTTGAAAGCCCCGACTCCGGGAAGCACCAGCTTTGCAGCATTTCGGATAACTTTTCGGTCAGAAGAAACATTTACTGGTATACCCAGAAAAGCAAAACTGTTTTTCAGACTGGCAATATTCCCGGTCCCGTAGTCAATGATTACTAACTCTTTCAATTGAATGTCCCTTTTATTATTTTCTTTGACAGGATTAACAGCATAGACAGAATAAAAAAATATCTTGTTAATCCTGTTAATCCGGTCAAAATCATATGTCTTCATATTTAGTTGACTGAACCTTGCTTTGAGACAAGCTGACAGCCTGCTGCAAAGCTTTTCCAAAACACTTGAATATCGATTCTGCCTGATGATGATCATTCCCCGATTTAAGAACATCAATATGCAGGGTCATACCTGCCTCCCGTACCAGAGCCAGAAAAAATTCTTTTATATTCTCCAGTGCCAATCCTCCGATCACTTCTCTGCTAAAATCAGCATTATAATCAAGAAAGCTGCGTCCGCTCACATCAACAGTAACTCTGGTAAGCACCTCATCCATGGACAGCATATAAAACCCATACCGATGTATGGGAGTATTTTTATCACAGCAGGAATTCAGGGCCTGCCCCAGAACAATACCAGTATCCTCAACCGTGTGATGATCATCCACCTGTAAATCGCCCTTTACTGTTAATTTCAAATCCATCCCGGAAAAAAAGGCAAATGTGTTTAATAGATGGTCAAAGAAACCTGTCCCTGTGTTTATACTTATATCGCCTTTTCCGTACACATGAATTGATCCCTTGATTTCTGTTTCCCTGGTTTTTCGGGAAAAGCTATTTTCACTTTTCATGATATCTCCCATAAAAGAAAATAAAGCAATTGATTTATATTATTCAGAGCAGAGTTTCTGCAGTTGAATCTGCTGCCCGGCTGTATAATTTGCACAAACTCAAAGGGGAAATCAGGCCTTTCTTTTGAAAAATTTTTAGCTGTCTCACAATCATCCCTGGAGTCACCTGCGAAAATTATCCCTGTGCATTCAGAGGAATCTGCTATAGTACACAGAGGCTCAGGATCCGGTTTCTTCGGAGAACCGGAATCATCACAAAAACAAAATTCTTCTCTCCATCCGGAATATCCTATTCTGTTAAACACATTCCTGAGTTCATACACATTTCTTCCAGTAAACACTGCTGTTACTACAGAAAGTTTTTTTAGAATAGCTGTATCAATCAATACTTTTTCATTATCTATCATACCGGGACAGTCCCTGAGTTCAGGATCAAAACCAAAAAAGGTTTTACACTGGTCAGTGCCGGCATATAACTCCATTGCATATTTCCTGATTTTTTCCTTTTTATATAATTCAGAAAATCTGCTGTTTCCGCTGTTCATCCTTTTATTTATCCGGGAAATAATGTTGAATATCCCCCTCCCATCCCAGACTGATTCTGATATAAAAGTAAAAAAACTCAAAGGTTTTTTAAGAATCTCTTTCTGCAGAAAGTAGAGGAGTAAAGCCTCAGCTATATCCCAGTCATTATTAAATCCTTTTATCGCCTTAAACTGATTATAGTGAAAGGGATCAGGTCTCCATTCATATCCCATTATATTACTTCCATATAAAGAAACAGCTTTAAGTACTGCCTGGGTGTATGAACAGCTGGTATCCACCAGAACCCCATCCACATCAAAAACAATAGTATTAAATCGATCTTTGTTATTTCTTAGATTATCAGTCAAATATATCATCTACACCTCCTTTATTCCCCTTTTCAACCTCTCCTTTTCCATGGAATATGGAAAAAGGTGATTTGTATTTTTTCTTTGGTCTCTAGTCTTGCTTCTTGCTTTTTCCCTTTTCCCCATTCTCCTTTTTCCCATTCATAATTCATAATTCTTAAATTCCTCCACTCAACTTCCAATCATCTCCTGAAAAATCCCCATCACCTCATCATTCTCCTCCGGCTTTCCTACAGTAATTCTCAGATGATTTGATAATCCCGGATAAGAGGAAACATCCCGGACCAGAATACTTTTATTCTGTAAAGTTTTCATCACCGTTGTTACCTCAGTAAAAGGTTTGATAAGAATAAAATTTGCCTCTGAAGCATAGGTATAAAGACCGGAATTTTGGGAAAACAATCGTTCCATACGGTTTCTCTCCTCTATAATTTTTTCTATCACCGGTTCAATTAAATCTTTATTCTGAAACAAAATTCCGGCTGCAGTCTGAACAAAACCATTGAGATTATAAGGCGGCAGCAGCTTGTATAACTGATTAACCAAGTCTGCAGAAGCGATCCCAAATCCACACCTGCCGCAGGCAAAGCTGAAAGCTTTGGAAAAGGTGCGGATTAAAATGAGGTTGGAAAACTGTCTGCTCAGGCCGGAAAAATCCTGATCACAGAAATCAATATAAGCTTCATCAATAAGCACAAAGCCCCTGGCTGCTTCCAGGATTCTCACTGCATCAGCAAAATCAATGGTATTACCAGTGGGATTATTAGGAGAACAAAGAACCGTAAGAACAGTCCGGGGGTCCTGACTTTTTTCAACAATTTTTTGTACCGGAAAATTGAGATTTTCCTCCATGTTGAGGATTTCAACCTCCGCTCCGAATATATTTCCGTACATGGAATACAGAGAAAAACTGGGAGCCACCATAACCACCTTTTCCCCCGAACCCAACAGAGAAGAAAAAATTGTCCGCAGGATTTCATTAGATCCATTAGCAGTAACAATATTTTCTGGTGCCAGATTGAGCTTCTCAGCAATAATTCTGCGTAACCGGTCTGCAGAAACTTGAGGATATCTGTTCCAGTCTGCTGTTCCCCATTGTTCCATTATCCGTTCTTTTAGTTCAGCAGCAAGGGGGTAAGGATTCTCATTCTGATTGAGTTTAATTCTGTACTCAGTCTGATCAATAGAGTAATTCTCCTGCTCCCGGATGGATTTCTTTACCAAATGTATACGATTGTTTTGCATCATAAACAGTACCTTTTCTTTTAATGAATTTATAAGGACTTCAATCTGATCATTATTCATTATGCATTATTCATTAAAAAAGTGTCTTTGAGTCTTAGGGTCATAGGGTCTTAGAGTCCGCTGGTCATTTTAAATTGACCGCAGACCGCTGACCGTTGACCGCATCTCTTGGTTGTCTGCCGTCTGCGGTCCCCGGCCTCTTTGTAATATTGACTTCTGAACGAAAATTTTCTCAAGCTCCAAAGTTCTCACGTTCTAAAATTCTTGCTTCTTGTATCTTTATTCTTTGGTCTTTAGTCTTACTTTTTCCTTTTGCCTTCCCTCTTGAACCTCCTCTCCACACTCCTGGCATGGGCTTCCAGTCCTTCCAGGCGGGCAAAGGAGGCAATTTTGTCAGCATGCTTTTGCAGTGTATCCCGGTTAAATCTGATTATAGATGTCCACTTACAAAAATCTTTAACTGAAAGAGCTGAACTGTACCGCGCATTTCCTCCGGTGGGAAGAACATGATTGGGACCTGCCCAGTAATCACCCACTGGTTCCGGGGTATGATCACCGATAAATATGGCACCGGCAGAAGTGATTGCATTCAGTAAGTTCTCAGGATCTTTAACCATGAGTTCCAGATGTTCCGGTGCTAATCGATTAACAATTTCAACTCCCTGTTCAAGACTTTCTGCTAAAATTAAAGCTCCTTTTTGCATGATTGAGGTTCTGGCTATTTCTTTTCTGGGAAGACT
Source organism: bacterium (assembly GCA_046483025.1). Classification (GTDB taxonomy): domain Bacteria; phylum Zhuqueibacterota; class QNDG01; order QNDG01; family CAYUAG01; genus CAYUAG01. The sequence goes on along the minus strand of JAWODZ010000206.1, from coordinate 4,954 downwards.
GTCCAACTGGGATAACACCTCTTCCCTGCTCTGTTTTAGAATGTCTCTGTCCGTTGAAATTAGAATAGCCCGGGCCAGCACATCATGTTCTGCCTGGGAAAGAAGATCACTGGCAATCCATTCCGGTTCCGCATCAGAATCTGCAAAAATTACTATTTCACTGGGGCCAGCAAGGGAATCTATCCCGGCCTTACCAAAAATCTGTCGCTTTGCTTCTGTGACATAGATATTACCGGGGCCGGTAATTTTATCCACACTCTGAATTGATTCAGTCCCGTATGCCAGAGCAGCAATTGCCTGGGCTCCTCCCAGGGCATAAATTTCTTGAACTCCAACCAGGACTGCAGTAGCAATAATGTAGGGATTGATCTGCCCGGTCTCAGAATCCGGGGGTGAAACCAAGGCAATTTCCCTGACCCCGGCTACCTGAGCAGGAATAACATTCATCAATACTGAAGAAGGATAGGGAGCTGTGCCTCCGGGAACATAAATACCCACTCTGTTAATTGGAGTTCTCATTCTGCCGCAATAACTTCCCGAATGTTTTATTTTCCAGTTTTTTAAACTATCCAGTTCCTGCTGATGAAACTTCTTTATATTTTCAGCAGCCTCAGTAAAAAGATGAATTGTTTCATACGTAATGTCTCTGGCAGCATCCAATTCATCCAGGGTAATAGTTACTGTATCTCTTTCTACCTTGTCAAACTGTACAGTATAATCAATAAGAGCTTCATCACCATATTCCCTCACATTTTTAATTATACTACTCACTGAATCAATGATTTCCTGGTCAATGGTTACACTATCATAGAGACAAGTATAATCATCCTGAGATTCATATATTGGCAGTATGGTTTCAGTTACTTTTTTTGATATTTGCATAATCTCCTCCTAAAATATTAAAAAATAACTTTATTGAGCGGATATTCTATTATATCCCTGGCTCCGTGATCTCTTAATTTGGGGATAATCTTTCGTACACACTGTTCTTCCACGATTATTTCCAGAGCTGCCCAGTCTGAGTTTATTAACGGGGAAATAGTAGGATTCTTTAAGGCCGGAAGTATTGGTAAAAGAAAATCAATATGCTTTTTTTTAATATTGAATTTAAGACCTACCCGGTTGCGGGCATTAATGGCTCCCTGCAGCAGGGTGGCGATGGTATCGATTTTCTCTCTTTTATTCGAATCTTCATAGCTGTTTCGGTGAGCTATCAATCTGGTGGTTGATTCCATAATGGTATCAACTATCCGCAGTTTATTGGCCCGGAGAGAAGAACCGGTTTCAGTGAGCTCCACTATGGCATCTGCCAGATACGGCACTTTCACTTCAGTTGCTCCCCAGGAAAACTCCACTTCAGCCTCAACACCTTTCTTTTTCAAAAAGGTTCTGGTAATGTTTACCGCTTCTGTGGCAATTCTTTTAGACTGCAGGTCTTTTACTGATTCTACCGGAGAATCCTCCGGTACAGCCACTACCCACTTCACCGGTCTGAATCCGCTTTTTCCATAGATCAACTCACAGACATCAACCACATCACAGCCGCTCTCTTCTATCCAGTCTTTTCCGGTAAGTCCGGCATCCAGCACCCCGTTTTCAATATAGCGGGCCATCTCCTGAGCCCGCAGCAGTACTCCTTCTACTTCAGAATCATCACAGTCTATAAAGTAGTTGCGTTTGTTAACAGAAAACTGAAATCCTGCTCTCTGCATTAAAGTCAGAGTGGATTCCTGCAAGCTTCCTTTAGGCAGGCCAAATTTTAAGATCATGCCATCCTCCGTTTATGACTTTTTTTTGCGGAGGATTCTTCAGGTTGGATGTGGAAGGGGGGATGGTTAAAATAAAAAAATCCCGGGCCTTCCGGTGAGTGTCTCACCTGAAGAATCCGGGATTAATATCTCTTATGTCATATTACAGCACCGGTACTACAGATGAAACCTCATCTGAATAAAAAACCAATGCATACAATGTGACATGAATATAATCATTTACTTTTCCTTAATTGACAAAGAATATAATACAAAAAAATACTTTTGTCAAGTTTTTTCTTGACATTGTGGAATTAAATTATTAGGTTTTTCTATATTTAATTCCACTTTTGATTAATTCTTGCGGGGGATGGTTTTTTCTACGCTTACATATTGGACAGGAATGGTTGGTAGTAGAAATAATGTTTCTTAATGCAAACATTTATAGATTGGGATATTTCATAGTCAATATAATGTTATGAGATAAAACGAAATCCATATTTCAATGAAATTCAAAAAATGTAGGGGCAGAAAAAATAACATACATATTTCATAAAAAATGCCTATATATAGGAACTTCAAAAATATGTGTCTATATATATCTATTTATTCCTATATATAGACATGTATGTAAGTAAGTTTTAGAGTATATAATATTATGTTAGCAAATATAAAATACTTGACTTTTATGTTTCGATAGTATATACTATGTTTATACGTAAAGTATTTAAAGGAGCATGACTATGATTACAAAAATAAAAAAATGGGGAAATAGCCAAGGAGTTCGTTTTCCTAAAGATGTTCTTCGTAAAGCACATGTATCTGTTGGGGATGATGTAGATATCTCTATTGAAAATGGCAGAATTGTTGTAAAGCCGACAACTGTAAATCGCGGAAAATATAAATTAAAAAATCTTCTTTCTAAAATGCCTGAAGACTATAGACCACAAGAAGTTGATTGGGGCAAACCTATTGGTAGAGAAGTTTGGTAATGGAAAAATATATACCGAAAAAAGGAGATTTTATCGCTTTAACTTTTGACCCTCAATCTGGTCATGAGCAAAAAGGTAGAAGACCTGCTCTTGTAGTATCCAATACACTCTTCAATCAAAAAACTGGTCTCTCCTTTGTTTGTCCAATAACAAATACTTATCGTAATATACCTTTACATGTCACACTTCCTGAAGATGGTATACTTTCAGGTGTTATTATGGTAGATCAGATGAAATCGGTTGATTACAGATCACGAAAGGCAAAATTTATTGATAAAGCACCTATAGGGGTTCTAAGCGAGGTGCTCTCTATTCTTGACGCAATTATATATGACGAATAATTGCTAACACTAAAATGCTACGGACCAAACCGCGGGCAATTAATACTGGTTTGGATAAGTTGTTGAAATTACATTATTAAAGAAAGTAACTCTTGGCGGTTTGGCCGCAGATTTTCACGTTATGGCAGTAAGTATTTCATAAAGTATTTTGCATCATCATTTTGGTTTTTGTTTTCTTTTTGGCTATATTTTATATAGTACAGGATAAAGGAATTAAAATGATTGAAAAAAAATTACAAATTATAAGAGATTATTTTAAAAATAAGCCTATAAATAAAGCATATCTTTTTGGCTCCCATGTTACCGACGATGCCGATGATACAAGTGATATTGATATTCTCATTGAGTTGGATCATTCCCAGCCTATAGGATTACAATTTGTCAAAATGCAGCTTGAATTGGAAAAAATCCTAAAGAAAAAAGTTGATTTATTAACTGAAAGATCAGTATCTAAATATATAAGACCTTATATCGAAAATAAGAAAAAATTGATTTATGAAAAATAGTATAGGCGATCATACCAGATTGCTTCATATTCTGGATGCCATTTCTGAAATCGAAAAATATGTACAAAAAATTTCATTTGATGATTTTATAGAAAATACAATGGTACATTCTGCCTCTATTCGACAACTTGAAATCATTGGAGAATCTGCAAGTAGAGTAACTCATGGATTAAAAAAAACATATAAAGATATTGATTGGGAAAATATAATTGGATTAAGAAATATTTTAATACATGAGTATTTTGGTGTAGATTTACTGGTTGTTTGGGAAATTATTGAACATGATTTACCCCTGTTAAAAAATAAAATACAAACGATATTAAAGCAATTTGAATCCTAAAATTAATAATTACTATTGATATGCCCTAACCATAAAATGCTGCGGATCAAACCGCTACTCATTAATTCTTATTTGGAGCCAATTTTGGGATTACATCATTTAGCAATATTATTTTTTGCGGTTTGACCGCAGATTTTAACGAACCCCGCAGTAACACACCGAGTTAGACGCAATTAGGGAGGGCTGGGAAGTAAAAGAAGCCGGGAAAGCCCTGCTCCTCCTTTAAGATAAAAAATTTATTATTCCATGCAACCCAAAAATCTCCTTAAAGATACAATACGGCCATTTAAGGATACACTTTTATCCTTAATGATACAAAAAGAGAAAATGTTCTTTGACAGCTTCCTCAGTTCAAAACCACATCCATCGGTTTCGGCCGGTACCTTGCTTTTGACTGGAACTTTAACTTTAGAACGCCGGTTTCATAAAGCTGATTCAAATAGACCACCGCCGGAAGTTTTTCCAAAGCCTCCCGCACTTTATTCATTGAGGGATGAATGTAGATTTGTGTACTTTTTGGCGTGGAATGTCCTAAGAGACTCTGGAGGACCATGATGTCCACCCCTTTATCATTCAAGTGACTGGCAAAGCTGTGTCTGAGGGTGTGACAGGTAATTTTGAACCAAGTCATGATATTGGATCTGGCCAATATCTTTTTAAAGTTGTCTTCCATGGTTCGAATAGCGAGCCGGTTTCCCTTTTTAGACAAAAAGAGTGCATTGGAAGTTTTACTGTTCATGAAGTGAGAACGTACCGCCAGGTATTCAGTCAGGATGTGCGGCAGCTCGCCGGTCAGCTGCAAGACTCTGCGTTTTTTCCCTTTTCCGGTAACGGTGAGTGTTTTTTCCTCAAAATCAAAGCTGTCCAGATTCAGCGAGTATATCTCCCCCACACGAAGTCCTAGACTATACATGAGGCCATAGACCGCATAATCCCGGATACCCAGACAGGTGGTTCTGTCAATGACCTCAAAAAAGCCTTTGATTTGCTCTGTGCTCAATGCATGGGGGCCGTCTTTGTAGCCCTG
>JAWODZ010000122.1:0-3308 GCA_046483025.1 bacterium | reverse complement strand
TCCTAAAAGAGTATTTAGGGAATTGATCAGTAAGGGGTAAGTATTCGATTCATTCTGTGGAAAAGTATCATCCTTATAAGAAAGCGTGAATAAGAAATTTTTTGCAAAATTATAGTTTAATCCTGTCTGAACACCCCATTTTTTCAAAGCTGTTTTATAGGCACCTTGAAAGTGTATCCCCAAAAATTTGGTTATGGGCTGATTGAAGGCAAGACCCAAATGTAGACCATCCACCCGGTTGAACCTGAATTGAGGCTTGATTTTTGGCGAAATCCCGGGTGAACTCTTTTCTTTTCCACTTATTTCAGTTGTATCATGTTCAGAAACAACCGAAACAGTTGCGTACTTAGCAAGAAATCCACTGGGTTTAAAAGCTTTATCTAAAGTCATAGTGCTGTCAATAGTAGAATATGCATTTTTTTCTACATCAGTCAGAGGTATTTTATCAATATCTGCAATCACCAGAGAATCTCCTCTAATCTGAGGTGAATCCATTATAGAAGCTTTCTCCTTTTCAAATAAAGAATCCGGTAAACTGCAATTTATGGAATAATCAGCCATCCTCGCAATTTGTTTATACTTAATTACGGGCATTTCAAAACCAACCATTCCAATCTTTATCTTTCCTTCAATGCGGACATCTACCGGGAGCCAGAAATTTTTTCCGTAATTACTGAATTGCTGCTCACAAGAAAGATCAAACTCTTTAATCGGAAATGGTAACTTGAATGCATCACTTGGTTCGAGATCGATTTCAATCATAGCAAACTCTTTATCTAATACTTGAATATGCCCCACAAAAGCAGGATGTAATCTGGTTTTGGGGGTAACGGAAATATCAAAAATTGTTTTTTCGTTGATGACTTTTTCATTTTCCAGATGAAATGTATAATACTTCAGAGCTTTGGGATGAGTGGGACCAATGAACTCTGCTCCCTGTATTTCTATATTATCATCGTAGAAATTTGATTGATAACTGGCAGCTGCAAAGTTCCAGGTTGAAGGAATATTAATTGTTGAGTTTTTTGATTCTATGACCTCCCTTGATCCTTTCTGTTTGTGCCAATATACTTTTGAAGTACTTTCCAGAATACAAGCAATACTTGTATCATTCTCAGCTACGACCCGTGAATAACTGTCAGCGATATAGGTTTGTAGTTTCTTTCTCCATTTCTTTTTTCTGTCAATTACCTCTCTCATGATTGATACTGCCGGATCTTCACCCGTGAAAACTATGGGTTTCATTTTAATGGCAATGGGTTGTAAATTAATATTGTGTTCTGGGGGTGAATCCTTCTTGATTACAATCTTTTCCGACTTGTAACCAATATAGGTAAACAATATTGTTGCCGGCAGTTGTTCTACCGTAAGAATATACTCTCCCTCTGCATTGCTGATTGTACCCCGATAGGTTCCCAAAATCTGAATGTTGGTATTGGCTAAAGGCTCTTGTGTTTCTTTGTTCCGTACTGTTCCCTGAATGATTTTCTGTGCCCATAAAACATTCTGTAATACTATAATCGTAAATAGAATACAAATCATTTTTTCCCATTTCATTTCTGGATCTCCTGTTAATGATTATGCAATTTTGATTATCATTTATTGTATACCGAAAATCAAACAAACTTGTTTCAAAAAATGTTATAACTTTTAAGGCTGGTAGTTTATAGCCCCCGGTCAAGATTTTAATACAAGGAAACATAAAATATCCTGAATTTATTTTATTCTCTGACCATGTTAAAAAAAACCACACAGAATTGTAGAGTGAACTCTGAACTTTAAACCTATCAACCTGAACAGCTACAATTAACTACTATGCATTGATCATTAAAAGCATATCTGCAATAACCTACTACTGTTGATCCTTTACCATCTCCTCCACCGCATCTCCCATATTACTACAACTATGTGATCGGGTACTAAGGGTTAAATCCGCAGTTCTGAATCCTTTCTCTAAGACTTGTTCTACGGTCTTTTCTATTCTATCTGCTGCCGGTTCCATATGCAAACCATATCGGAACATCAAGGCAACAGAGCCGATTGCAGCCAGGGGATTGGCTGTATTTTTTCCGGCTAACTCCGGAGCAGATCCATGCGCGGGTTCAAAAAGTCCGGGCCCATCCCCCAGACTGGCTGAAGGCAGCATTCCCAGAGAACCGGTCAGCATGGAGGCCTCATCACTTAAAATATCTCCGAACATATTGGTAGTGAGGATAACATCGAATTGCCGGGGAGCTCTGATAAGCTGCATGGCACAGTTATCAACCAGCATATTCTCGAATTCAACTTCTGGGTAATTCCCGGCAACTTTTCCAACCGTTTTTCTCCATAGCTGGGAACTTGCCAGTACATTGGCTTTATCAACCGAAGTAACCTTTCTTCTCCTCTTCAAAGCAGTTTCAAAAGCAATCCTGGCAATACGTTCTATCTCAGAAGATGAATATTCCAGAGTGTCAACAGCTCTGAATCCGCCCTTGTTTTTTTCAATGAACCTGGGTTGACCAAAGTAAATTCCTCCGGTTAACTCCCGAACCACCATTAAATCAATGCCATTGACAACATCTTCCTTTAAGGTACTGGCATCAAGGAGTGATGTGTATCCCCGTACCGGTCGAAAATTTGTAAACAGTTCCAGCTCCTTTCTCAACCTCAGAAGTCCTTTCTCCGGTCTCTTTTCATAGGATAGCTCATCCCACTGAGGTCCACCCACTGCTCCCAGGAAAACTGCATCCGACTCTTTACAGCGTTTTACGACCTCATCGGTTATGGGAATCGAGGTTTTATCGATGCTTGCTCCTCCGATCAGCATTTCCTGAATCTCAATTGAAACATCGTATAATTCAGCAGTGGTTTTTAATATCCTCACCGCCTGTTCGGTAATTTCCGGTCCAATACCATCCCCGGGCAGAACAACAATTTCTTTCTTCATTCCAGCTCCTTTTTGTATTTTGCATTTTACATTTTTCATTTTACATTTAATCTGTGCCTACCCCCATATGATATGTTTACTATCCCCCAAGAGACTGTCGAAAAAGTCCTGAATTAGTCTTTGCGAGCGTTTTTTGCGAAGCAATCTCCTGGTGTTCATGAACAAGTTTGGAGATTGCTTCGTCGCTTCGCTGTTATGTAAAAAGTCAAGTACTTTTTTGACGACATCCTTTCGATAACTCATTACTCATTAATCGTTCTTTGAAAACTTTTATTCGAGATTGACCACGCTGTTATAAACAGACATCCTACTGGAGCTGCATTTCTTTATTAAACCGTTTTTTATAGTGGCCGCAGTCTCCTCTCTAAACATATTATTA
>JAWODZ010000057.1:0-15177 GCA_046483025.1 bacterium | reverse complement strand
TGCTTGACAAAGAACGGCGCTTATTCTAGAATAGTGTTTGTTGCAATTGATTGCATTAAACTGGTGAGCTTCAGTATGTGTTTAGGAGGATGATGACAGTCCCATTGCCGGATTCCTGAATAAATACTGATCCTGCATCATCGAATGTAATTCTTCTATTTTTTCAAATCCTGCCTTTCGAGATATTTGCTTTAGTAAAGCAGGAGAAACAGTATATAATTGACTACCCAATACCCGTCTGAGTGAATTCCACAGTTTAGGAGGAGACATTGTGGTTAATAAATATCCGTTATGTTGCAAGATTCTATATATTTCCATATACAAAAATCTGAGATCGGACAAGTACTCACTCACTCCTATACAGGAAATAAAACAAAAACATCTATTCTTGAAAGGCAGGTAAAGTCCATTGGAAACCAGTTTCGTACTCACCTCTTCCCTATCTTTGAGTTTGCTCACCATGGTAAAAGACTGATCCAGACAGAATAAATATTTACTTTCCGGCAGGATATCAAGAGTGTGTCCGGTTCCGGTTCCGATATCAAGAATCATTCCTTGTATTTTTTCAGTCTTGCTGACTAACTTGCGAAGATTGGTTTTTTCCGCTTTCAGTATCCAGACAAAAAGCGGGGAACGGCGCAGAGAATAGATATGAGCTTTTAAATTCCAGAGATTCATATAAATGCAATTTTATATATCCTGCCTCTTACTGTTTTCTCTGTCTATACAGGGAATAGTCAACAACTTTTAACATCTGCTGTTCATCCAGTCTGTTATTGAAAAACTTATTTAACTTTTTAATATGAACATCCGGTTCTTTGAGAATATTATTGTAAGAAACATAGAAAACATGACAATTCTTTCTTTTCTGAAGCCAGTTTGTGATTTTTCTGAGATGCTTTTCATATCCTTTCTTGATTTTTTCATCTTCCTGACCATCCTCCTTGTTAAGTCTCTGCAGCATTTTCTTCTGAGAGGCAAGGATTTCACCCATATTTCTTTGCATGAAAACAATCTTGTACCTACGGTTATCAGGAAGCTCAAACAACAGCATGGAAACCATTTTTACTACTTTCCCCCTGCATGCAGAAAGCCAGGAAGTGTCCTTTTCAATTTCTTTTACCTTTTCAAATTCATAGTACCCTTTAGGATTATCTTTATCTGCTCTGCGAACATTATCAGTTATAATCTCCAGTCCTCCCTTTTCCAGAATCTGCATCATCATAGATGTTCCGGAACGGGGCAGGCCGGATACTATAATAATTTCATCATTTTTTGACCTGAAAATTCTTTTTATAAATGAAAACATATTCCTCCCACAATTACATTTCACTTAACTTGTAATAAATATTGTTTAATATAATCTATTATTTCTTCAGAATCAACCCCATGAAAACACTTAACTTTTCGGCATTTCTTTTTAGTTTTGTGTATGCAAGTTAAATTCTTACAACCCGGTGTTCCTTCAAATACTCTGGTATAAGCATCTTGATCGCTGTCTCGATGATTGGGTAAAAAAGAATCATATCCGTAGATTGCGGATTTGGTAGCTCCAAAAATATTAACAAGAGCAGTTTTGTTTCTGAAAATTTGCCGATCATATTCACTTACTTTATAACCGGCAGCAATATGCATCTGTGCAGTATCTCCGGTTATTAATAAATCCGAACGATCTATCAATCCTGTAAAAAGATCAATAGATAAATCAGAAGGAAGAATGATTATTTTCTCTTTTTTAAAGGGGGAAGAGACATGAGTATACAGCCTGTTCTCAATACCTTTAAAATTAAATCCGGGACCAAGAAGAATGTAATCATAAAAATCATTTTCCAGCATTTTTTCCAGAATCTCAATTTGAAGCAATTCAGGAATACAGGTAAATACGGAAGAAGTATCCGGATTCAATATAGCTATAGAGGATGTATCTGTAATACTCAAGTTTTCAAGAAACTTATGTGCTTTCTCTGGGATTTCTTCTGAAAGAAAAATCTTATTTATGACATTACTTGATTTTTCTCTGTTTTGTACAGGATCAATAGGAAGCCTTTCTACTATTTCATCAATATATATTCTCAAATGATCCAGTATATGAGAATAAATATTATTATCATGTGATTTAACAATATTTCTGATCATTTGCAGAGGAGTGAGTACCGGACATTTCGCTTCTTTCAAAACACCCTTGGAAAAAAATGGATAAAAATTAATTATAAGGTCATAGCTCTGCAATGGTATGGATTGACTGATCCCCTGTTTATGTTCTCTGGTAATAAACTGTTTATTAACGAAAAATGGTAAATTTTTGTTTATAAAAGGATTACGTCGTATTAAAGAAACAGCTTTTTTTTGATAGAGATAATCTATCTTACTTTCGGGAAAATAAGATTTTAGCATATTTACTGCATTCTGCAGCAGTACAGCATCTCCGATGTTTGTATCTGCAACCACCAAAATTCTATTTAAAGAATGTATATTCGCTAATTTTCTTTTTATAAATTTTTTAACCTGTGAAGATATAATTCTGTTTCCAAACACAAACCTGATGGTGGCATCAAAATGGTGCGGCATTAAATTAGCAAAACACATTATCAAAGATTCAGAAAAAGACATGAAACAGTATCACCCCTATTTTTTCTTAAGTAAATTGTAAAGAATCGGAGCAATTATCAAAAATAATGTGATAAATATTGTACTTCCAGGATGTAATTTACTAATATATAAATATAATTTATCAAAGGCAATCGCCCAGGAAATTACTCCAAACCACATAGAAGGAAGGGCAACCCGCAGTATATCTTTATCTTCATATCCTTCAAAATAGGCAAGAAGACAGCCAACTAATCCTCCGGTCATTGGAAGCGGAATCCATATAAAGATAGCTATGCTTAGAAGATTCCATTTACTGCGAATCCTTCTGCTTTCATGAACTTTTTTATGCAGAGAAGATATGAATTTAAATTTGGATATTTTTTCAAATAGATTAATAAAAAGGGAATATAAAAACAAAACAAAGGCTGTATTATAAACCATAACAATAAGGATCACTGATAGAGTTGAGAACCCATATTCTAATCCGGTTCCGATAAATGCCAGACGCCCGCCCAGATGACAGGCACCGATCATGAAGAGAACTTGTAGTGTATATCTGGAATTGATTACTAATCCTATTATGAGAAGTATGGTAACCGTAAGTGCTGCTGAAATTCCCATAAAAAAAAGTTTTTTATGGGGTAAACGTTTTTCTTCTTCAGGATATTCAGTTTTATTTTTCAAGAAATATATCCTAATCCCTTTAACCGTTTGCGTACTGCCTTTTCTTCATCTGCATTAGAAGTATCCTTCTTCTCATTATCCTGGTTATTGGATATACTTTCATTTCGTTTTCTATCAAGATTGTTGATAATATCTTTAAGCAAAGATTTCATCTTCCTGGTTTTTGATTTTTTTTCTGCGGTCAGATCATGTAACTCCCGGGGATCATCATCAAGATCATATAACTCTTGCAATCCCACATGAACCTTTTGACAATAATTGCACCACCCTTTTCCATCCAGAGCCATAATGTATTTGTACTTTTCAGAACGGATTGCAGCTTTCCTCTGTACATATGATTCTTCCATAAACACCTTATCTCTGATGTGCTTGTCTTTTTCAATGAGAGGAAACAAGGAAGATCCATCCAATGCTTCCGAGGAATAATCATTATCCAGGATTTCGTATAGAGTAGGTAAAAGATCAATATGCTGAACCAATCCCTTGACCCGTTTACCTTTTTCAAACAAATCCGGACAGTGTAATAATAGAGGCACATGGGTTGTCTGTTCATATAATCCATGATGATCAAAATATATATCATGCTCAGTCAGGCTGTCACCATGATCGGAGGTAATAATTAAAAGAGTATCATCCCAGGCATTGATTTTTTTTAACTGAGCAAACAATCTGCCCAGATGGTAATCCACATAAGAAACCGAACCCCGATACTTGGCACTTAAAAAAGAAACAGGATCATTCTTATTATAGTTTCCCTCCATAAAACTTTTAGGACTGTGATAAGGGGTATGAGTATCCCAGTAGTGCAAAAACATAAAAAAAGGATCAGAGTATTTTTCAGATATCAGAGAATTGGCAATATCAGTAACAAAAGCAGCATCCTGAAGCTTAGCCAGATTAAAGGTAAAGGAAAATGTACTTAATACGTCTTTAATTCCTTTTGCCACATCTTTAACAGTTTTCTTGCGCATAGGTTTATAGCATTTTAATATGGGCAGATGAGCAGTCAGATACTGAAAATACTGACGGGGAAGATTTAAATAATATTTCAGCTGATCTGCAATATCTCTTTGAATATTGTACCCATAGTAATCAAAACCCCGTTTAAACCATCGTCCCATCCAGTCAACAGCCATGGTTTTATAACCGGTTTGCTTTAAAATTTCTGCCAGTAATTTACTCCCGGTTCTGTTAAATCTCTCTCTCACTTCAGCGGTTACTTTATCTCCATGATTCATAAGCCCGTTAGTTCTGGGATATTTCCCGGTTAAAATCGATGTCAGACTCTGATCGGTTGTGTTCCAGGCAGCATAAGCATTCTCAAAAAGTATGCTTTGGTGCGCTAATTGGTCAATATGGGGACTGGGGTTGCCAATCATCCCATAGCATCCTAAATTTTTTGCCCGTAAAGCATCAATGACAATTAAAACTATATTTATTTTTTTTACAGACATACATCCTTCCTGTGATTTTTATCACAATATCAAAATATTTATTTAATTTTATAATTTTATTAAAAAAAAAGCCCGTTGGATAATTCTTATTAGTCGGGCTTTTTTGTGCCCCCAAGGGGAGTCGAACCCCTGTTGCAGGGATGAAAACCCTGAGTCCTAGGCCACTAGACGATGGGGACAATCAAAAAAATTGGGTGAGTAACGGGATTCGAACCCGTGACATCAAGAACCACAATCTTGCGCTCTAGCCAACTGAGCTATACTCACCATTCAAGTCCATAATATAAAAAATAATAGACAGTGAAGCAAGAAAAAAAATTAATTTTTTATAAAACTTTTTTCCTTTTAAATACGTCTAAATATAAAGAGAAAACAAGGATATACTGACTCATATGACAGATGCTGAACTTATTAACAGATTTCTTGATGGCGATATAAATAGCTTTAACAGGCTGGTTAAACGTTGGGAAAAACCAATATACAATTTTATATACAGGAATCTTTCCAATAAAAATAGTGCTAAAGATGTCTGTCAGAAAACCTTTATTAGAGTATATATGAAATTAAAAAAATTAAAAGATCCACATAAATTTTCTCCCTGGATATACAGAATTGCCTTAAACCTGTGTAGAGACGAACACAGAAACAATAAAAAAAGAAACCACCTGAGTTGTGATCAAACTAATGAAGAACAACATTATATACCAGTTCAATTACCCGCAAATGATGACAATTCACCTGACAAGATTCTGAACAAAAAACAGATTGAAAACCTGCTGAAAGAACAATTACAGAAAATCCCGGAAGAACAAAGAGTGGTAATTATTATGAAACAGTATCAGGGTTTAAAATTCAGAGAAATTGCTGATATTTTGGGACAACCAGTTAATACAGTTAAATCAAGATTGTATTATGGATTGAAAGCATTAAAAGATAATTTTAAAAAAGCTGAATTAACTAAAGAGGTGTTTTTCCATGAAATGTAATGAAAGTCCTGAAAAAATAATTTCTTTAATTTATGATGAAATTAATGAGGACAAAAAAAAATGTCTCCTGAAACATATAGAATCATGTTCATCCTGTAAAAAAATATATCGTGAATTAACGGACACTAAAAAAATTCTGGGAACCTGGGAAGACAAAGATCCTGATATAAACCTTGTTTTCTCCCAAAAACCTGAAACCTGGTTGCAAAGAATAAAAGAAAATATTAAATCATTCAGTGTGTCCCAAAAATTTGCACTTGCAGTTCCGGCAGCAGTTTTCTTTCTGTTCCTTCTGCTTTCTGTTTTTAATTTTCAGGCCAGACAAATTGATGGAAACTGGCATGTCTCCTTCAGTATATTTCCCCGCAAAGATAATTACTCTGAAAATCTCAATGCTGCAGTTCAGAAAGCTATAAGCAATTCCCGTGAAGAGACTATTCAGTTAGTTTCCGAACTTATCGAACAAAGTCAATATCAACAAAAAGTTGAATTTACTCAAACTTTGAACAGTGTTACCGAACAGTTACAATCTCAACGATTAAATGATTTTAGGTTGTTTTACCAGGATCTGGCAAATCTGCAACAGACAACTGAAAATAATTTTTCTCAGACCCGCGATGTATTGAGTGATTTAGTTGATTATGCTTCACTACACATTGAGAAAAAATAAAACTAAGATTTTTGACACTATCATAAATTACAGGAGAAATTAATCCATGAAACATAACATAAACTGTTTATTATTACTGAGTATTTTTTTTGGTTTTCAGCTCACACCTTTATTAAAAGCCCAGGAGCATAACAGAGAAAAAATAAACCGGGATATAAAAACCATGGAAAAAATTCTGGATAAAATAATGTATAAAGATTCTGCTCACAAACGTTTTTCACCCCACAACACCAAAGGTGTCTACATACCAGAATTCGGTTTAATTTTTCATATCCAGCAAAATCCTTACGAACAATTAAGAGTTAAAATATTTAATAACCGTATGGAACATCTGAAGAAACAGAAATCCTCTTTTGACACATCAAATGTGCAAAATAAAAACAGATTAGTAAAAATTCAGGAAGGAATGAAATCTTTTCAATCAGATAATGATAAGAATATTTTAGATTCATTTGTTACTAAAAAAAATACTGCTGAATCTAAAGAAGAGATTGTACAAAATTTAAAAAATAATATATTCATCTTTCATAAAAAATATACCTCATCCTTGAGAAACTTAAACAATAATGATAAAATAGCATTAATTATCGACTTTGATAACTGGGGAGGCCCAAAAACAAACAATCTTTTTTTAACTTCACAAATTACTTACCGGACATTAAATCAATACCGTGAACAAAAAATAAATGACGAAGACCTTAAAAAGAGCATAACCTATAGTGTTTCTGAACCAAATAGAGATATTAACTCCAGCATTGAAATTATGAATGAAATAATTAATGAGAATTTAAATAAATCCCAGCCCTTTCACCGTCCTTTATATAATAACGGATTCTATTTCAGTAATTTTGGAGTAATATTCTTTTTAGAAATACCAGAATACATGTTCAGTCCTTACAAATATAAAGATTTTTTTAATAAATATATGCATAAAAATCAGGAACAGGCACATAATAAAAAATCTGATGATGAAGTAAACCTAAAAAATAAAATATCCGATCTTAAGGACAATATATTCAACATTCTTGCCTCTTATGGACATACTCTCCAGGTAAATCCCGATGAATACATAATCATGAATATTGATCTGGGAGACAAGATATTTGGTCTGTCAGCTGACCAACCGACTGCTTTTACTATGAAAATCAAAAAAAAATATCTTGATAGCTATTACCATGGAAATTTATCTAAGGATAATTTACAAAAGAAATTTGGTATAAATTCATATTCCCCTTGAAAAATTCAGAAATAGTACTATATTACATCCAACATGAAAAAAAATGTTTGGATAGGTATTGATATTGGTGCTATAAGTATTCAGCTTGTAGCTTTTGTTAAAGATTCTGAAAAAAAAAGAGTTCTATCCTCTTTAAAAAAACACACATTATTCCAGGACAGGTATCATCACTACCAAGACGGACTGCTCCTCTTTTCTTCCTATCTTCGTCATCAGGGCAATCCGGACGCAAAATTATCTGAACTTTTATCCCTTCTTTTTGATTTTTTTCCTGAAGAACAGCTTGCCTTGATCACTACTACCGGTTCCGGTGGTAAAGCTATAGCCCAAAAGTATAATTTTCATTATGTGAATGAATTTCGGGCTTCTGCTACCGGAGTGGGACTGCTCTACTCGGATGTACGAACTATTTTCGAAATCGGTGGGGAGAGATCCAAATATATTTTAATAGCCCCGGATGACAACCATCACATTCAAATCATTGATTATGAAATCAACGGTGAATGTGCAGCCGGCACTGGTTCCTTTTTTGATCAGCAAGCCGAACGACTGAAATATTCCGTTCAGGAAGCTGCAGAGGCAGCCTCCGAATCCGAAAGATCCGCTGCTATTGCCGGAAGGTGTTCAGTTTTTGCCAAATCGGATATGATTCACGCCCAGCAGCGGGGATATTCTCCACCGGAAGTATTAAAAGGTCTG
Source organism: bacterium (assembly GCA_046483025.1). Lineage (GTDB taxonomy): Bacteria > Zhuqueibacterota > QNDG01 > QNDG01 > CAYUAG01 > CAYUAG01. Next base: position 6,858 of record JAWODZ010000057.1, on the reverse strand, counting down.
TGCGAAGCAGTGATTCGCAATTACAAAGGCAGTATCAGCAAAGGGAAAAAAATAATTCCTCGGACTGCATTTATCGGGGGATTAGCTTCCAACAACGCCTTCCCTGATTTATTTCGTAAACATTTCAATTTCTCTCAAGATGATTTCTTCATTCCTCCCCGCCCTGCCTGGATGGGTGCTGCCGGTGCAGCCTTGCATCAGACCAATTCCGAGAACCCGATACAAAAAACTTTAAATATTAATACTGCAGCAAAGAAATCAAAAAAAAGCTTTCCCACCACAACTCCCCTGAGCCTGAAAAAAGTACAACGGCTTGACAGTACAATCAGTACCATTGATTTTAGTAAGAACCGGAAAATTCCGGTATGGCTGGGTATTGATATTGGTTCGGTGAGTACCAACCTGGCACTTCTAGATCAAGACAATCAGGTTATTCACAGCATCTATCGCAGTACGGAAGGCAGGCCGGTTGAAATTGTCAAGGACTCGCTTTTACAGATTCTGGATAAAACCAGAGATCAGGTTGAAATCCAGGGTGTGGGAACCACCGGGTCCGGCCGGGAATTAATCGGACTGTTAGTGGGAGCGGATGTTATCAAGGATGAAATTACTGCCCATAAAACAGGAGCCATGCACGTAAGTACCAGTTTCCTCAATAAAAAAGTAGATACCATTTTTGAAATCGGCGGACAGGATTCAAAATACATATCTATTCAGGATGGGATTGTAGTGGATTTTGCCCTTAATGAAGCCTGTGCTGCTGGCACCGGTTCCTTTCTGGAAGAGCAGGCCCATAAACTGGGTATAAATATTATTGATGAATTCACCCGGTATGCTCTCCGTTCAAAACATCCTCTGAAGCTGGGAGAACGGTGTACGGTGTTCATGGAAAAAGAATTAACCCCCTATTTGCAAAAGGGAGTCAGCAGAGAAGACATAACTGCCGGACTGGCAATTTCCATAGCTCTTAATTATCTGAACCGGGTGGTAAAAAAACGCAAGATAGGCAATACTATTTTCTTTCAGGGAGGAACTGCCTTCAATGATTCTGTGGCAGCAGCCTTTGCCACCCTTTTGGATAAAGAAATAATTATACCGCCCCATAACGGAATCATGGGTGCCATAGGAGCCGCTCTTTTGTCCCGCAAATTTATGAAAAACAAAAAAAAATCAAACTTTCGGGGCTGGGATTTAAATAAAATTAACTGGAAACTTACTGAATTCACCTGTCATCATTGTTCCAACCAGTGCAGAATACAAAAATTCTCGGTTGACGGAGAAACCTGTTATTGGGGAGATAAATGCTCAAATCAATATCGAAAGCAAACAAAATCCGAAAAAAAAGCAGTGATTGCAGATCTTTTTACTGAAAACAGAGAACAAATTTTTTCTTTAAACACAGATAATTCCAGCCAATCCCGGGCCACTATAGGAATCCCCCGATCTCTCAGTTTTTATGAACGTCTCCCCTTCTGGAAGGAATATTTTTCCTCTCTGGGATTCCGGATTGTACTGTCCTCTCCCAGCCGGCAAAATCTGATTGATTCAGGGTGTGAATCCGTGGTGGCAGAACCCTGTTTTCCGGTCCAGCTTGCTCATGGTCATCTGATAGATCTTCTCCGGCAAAATACAGACTATATCTTTTTACCAAATTTTGTTACTGAAGAAGACCCGGAGGATTCCATCAATTCCTTTATCTGTCTCTGGACCCAGACCTTACCGCACATTGCTCTTCATACTCCATCTTTATCCGGAATAAAAGAAAAGTTACTCTATCCCAACATACAGTTTCGAATGGGATTCTCATTTGTTCAAAACGAATTACTGAAATCAGTTTCAGCCTTAGGAGTAAACAAAAAAGAGAATAAAAAAGCACTTAACGCTGCTTATAAAACTCAAAAGGCTTTCCAGGCAAAAAAATTAAAAACCGGACAAAAAATACTTGATACAGTTATTAAAAATAACATTTCCACAGTAGTTATACTGGGCAGACCCTATAATCTCTATGATCCCGGATTAAACTTGAATATCCCTGCTAAATTACGCGATATTTATGGTATAAATATAATACCGATGGATTATCTACCATTGGATACCATTGATATTTCTTCAATTAACAGCCATATGTTCTGGCATTACGGAAAGAAAATAATTCAGGCTGCCACATTCACCAGGGATCATTCCAATCTGCATATTATCTTTTTAAGTAATTTCAAATGCGGACCTGACTCCTACATTCGTCACTATATTGAAGATGCCTCCGGAGAACCGTTTTTATTCCTGCAGCTGGACAGCCATGCCAATGATGCCGGCATACTTACCAGAATAGAAGCATTTTTGGAAAGCAAACATTTGATTTGATATGAATACTAACAATAAAAAATCTCACCCCCTGAAAGGCAGGACCATGTACATCCCCAGAATGAGCACTGAAGGTGCTTCCTGTATGGCAGCTGCTTTTGGCTCCATAGGCGTTGATGCCAGAATTTCTCCTCCCTCAGATTCGAATACTCTTGCTTTTTCTGCAAAATTTACCACCGGAGAAGAATGCCTTCCGCAGCGAATAGTATTGGGTAATTTTTTAAAAATAATCAATGACAAGGATTTTAATCCGGAAAAAAATGCTTTTCTCCTGCCCACTTCCTCCGGCCCCTGCAGATTCGGCCAGTATGCTCCCTTGATGAAAAAAATACTGAAAGAACTCAAATTTGCAGATGCAGTTATCTACTCCCCTACCAGCAGTGATGGATATGAATCCATAGCTGAGAATACCATCTCTTTTTTACGAACAGCATGGAGAGCAATGATCGTCTCTGATATGCTGAGAAAAATCAAACTGATGTTCAGACCCTATGAAAAAAATCCCGGCTCAACTGAAAAACTGCACTCTCGGGCTTTATCCTGTATCTGTAACATATTACGAGACGAGTCTCATTCATCAGCGCTTGAATTAAAACAACTTATCAATGCTCTGCAGGAGATTCGAGACCAATACCTTGAACTTCCTCTTAAAGAACCGCTGTACTCCCGTCCCCTTATAGGGATTACCGGAGAGATTTTCCTGCGCTTTAATCGGTACGGCAATCAGGATATTTTAAAAAAGCTGGAATCCCTGGGTGCCGAGACCTGGATTGCTGATATAGCAGAATGGGTCTGGTACACAAATATTGAAGAAAAACGAAAACTCAGAGAAGCAGGGAAAAAATCGAGTTTTGCCATGCTTAAAGCACATCTTCGTCACTCTATTCAGCATCTGGATGAAAAAAGACTGCAAAAGCCCTTTGCCGGAATCTTTTCTCAACGTCAGGAGGCCAGAATAGAAACAATATTACAGTACAGTATGGACTATCTGCCTTATGCTCAGTCCCACGGCGAAATGACTCTGAACGCCGGTAAAGCAGTAGATTTCTATAGATCAGGATGTGACGGCATTATCGATATCAGTCCTTTCACCTGTATGAATGCCATAGTATCAGAGGTTATCTATCCCCGATTAAGTAAGGATCATGATAATATCCCCATCCGCATATTTTATTTTGACGGCGTACCGGTTGATCTGGAACGTGACCTGGAAATTTTTATGGAACAGGTACTTAGTTACAGAAAAAGAAAAAAGAGTAAATTTGATTTTAGACAGGATTAACAGGATTTACTGGATTTTATCTTTATAATCCTGCTTATTCTGTCAAATAGTATGTGTATAAAGTTAAAGGCTTCTCACGGAAAAAATATTTTCGACACAGATATAATACTGTTTTATTATTTCCGTGTATCATTTGTATAAATCTGTGGTCCTACATTAAAGGAGCAGTGAATGAATCAAAATGCAATATTTGTTCTGATTGCCCGGGAATTAGATCTTCACACTGAACAAATTAAAAATACCGTTAATCTGCTTGATAAGGATAATACTGTGCCCTTTATTGCCCGGTACAGAAAAGAAGTCACCGGCAATTTAAATGAAGAACAAATACACAATATTGAGGACCGGATTTCCTATCTCAGAAAATTGGAGGATAGAAAAAATACAGTTAAAAAAAGTATACAGGAACAGGGAAAACTGACTCCTGAACTCAAGAAAAAAATTGATGATGCTTCCAGTTTTCAGGAAGTAGAAGATCTCTACCTTCCCTATAAACCCAAAAAACGCACCCGTGCTACTGTAGCAAAATCAAGAGGACTGGAACCCCTGGCTCAGATAATTCTAGAGCAAAAAACCTGTACCGGAGATCCCCGGGATATTGCCTCCCGCTATATAAATAAAGGAAAAGAAGTAGAAACTGCAGAACAAGCACTCCAGGGTGCCCGGGATATTATTGCGGAAATCATTTCCGTTGATCCTGAAATAAAAAAGACCATACGTCAGTTTACCAGCAAAAATGGATGCATAAACTCCCAGTCAGCAGATGAAGGAGCCAAGAAAGAATATGAAGTGTATCTGGACTATTCAGAACCGGTTAAATCCATTCCTCCACATCGTATATTGGCTTTGAACCGGGGTGAAAAGGAAAAAATGCTGCGAGTTAGCATTGAGATATCAAGTCAGGATAGTATAGCATTAATAGAGAAAAAGTATATATGTAATGATACATCCATATTTACGGATGAGTTGAAAACAGCAGTCCAGGATTCATATACCAGACTCATTGCTCCGGCCATTGAAAGAGAAATCAGAAAGAAGCTGACTGAAAGAGCAGAAGAGCATGCCATAGAAATTTTTACTGAAAATCTGCGATCGCTTTTAATGACACCACCGGTTAAGGGCAAAAAAATCCTGGGAATCGATCCCGGATTCAGAACCGGATGTAAAATTGCCGCCATTGATGAAACCGGTAAATATCTTGCCGGTGCAACCATATATCCTCATCCGCCTCAAAAAAAATGGGAGCAAGCCAAGAAAAGCATACACAGTTTTATCAAGGAGCATAACCTTGATATTATTGCCATTGGCAACGGCACTGCCAGCCGGGAAACGGAAAAACTGGTAGCTGAATTGCTTTCTGATCTGGATGAAGATATACACTATACCATTGTCAGTGAAGCCGGAGCTTCCGTTTATTCTGCTTCCCAGACAGCCAGGGAAGAGTTTCCCGACCTGGAAGCTGCCTTGCGGGGAAATATCTCCATTGCCCGTCGGGTACTGGATCCGCTCTCCGAGCTGGTAAAGATTGACCCCAAATCTGTGGGAGTAGGACTATATCAGCATGATGTCAATCAGAAAAAATTATCCCGGGCACTGGACCGGGTGGTGGAATCCTGTGTAAATCAGGTGGGAATTAATTTGAATACTGCTTCCTCCTCCCTCTTAAAATATGCTGCCGGAATCAATGCATCTGCAGCAGAAAATATTATTCAATACAGGGAAAAGAAAGGTATTATCCGGAATCGCAAAGAGCTGAAAAATATAAAAGGTATAGGTGAAAATACCTTTACTCAGTGTGCCGGTTTTCTGCGCATTCCTGACAGTGACAACTTTCTGGATGCCACTGCTGTGCATCCTGAATCGTATGAATCCACTCTGAAAATGCTGGACTATTTTAAACTCAACCTGACTGATGTAAAATCAGACGGAACCTTGATTAATTCCCTGATAAAGGACAAAAAGATACCATTACAAGAACTGTCCCGGGAAATCGGTACCGGATATGAAACCCTAATCGATATTATCGGGTGTCTGGAGAAGCCGAACCGGGATCCCAGAGATAAAATGGATCCCATAGTTCTAAAAGCTGACATATTAACCCTAAATGATCTGAAACCGGGAATGATTCTGAAAGGAACAGTTCGTAATGTGGTGGATTTTGGAGCCTTTGTTGATATCGGTGTAAAACAGGACGGACTTGTTCACATAAGTAATATGGCCAACAGATATATTAAACATCCGCTGGATATAGTATCAGTTGGTAACGTGGTGAAGGTAAAGGTGATTGATATTGACAAAGACAGAGAAAGAATTAGTCTGTCCATGATTATATAAAAATTTTTAATAAATCCGTGAAAATCCGTGTACATCTGTGGCTAAAATATTGTTTAGTATTCCTTAATGTTGTTAGAAAAAAACACCCACCTGAATCCTCTCCTTCGTCATTTTATTCCTCAGGACAGGCTCTCATGGGAGGACTTGGGTTGAGCTAACTCTTTTCTTTTGAGCCTGGCACATTCTTTTACGAGGATAGACATGAGTAACGCTCTTCTCCCCTTGATAGCTTGTCCTGAGCTCGAAGAAGGAGGAGAACCTCGGCATCAGCCGAGGAAGAGGGGTGTTTTTATCTCATAATATTTTCTTCTTTTCTCTAAAAGAAAGGATTTGGTGATAAGTTTCCTAACCCAAAACTTTCCTTGAATAAAACCGTATAATTAACTATCTTGAACACATAATATTAACCTTTCAAATTTTTAAGGAGTTGATTATGAAAATTTTTAGAAAACTTGTTTTAGTAGTTCTACTCTTCGTCCTGGCTGCAGCTGCTGTGTCTGATGAAGGTATGTGGATGCCCCATCAAATGACCATGCTTGATCTGGAAAATCAGGGTCTGCTTATGGATCCTTCCGATCTTTACAAAGAAGACGGAACCGGATTGATGAGTGCAGTGGTGTATTTAGGCGGCGGTACAGGTGAATTTGTCAGTAAAGACGGGCTGATTCTCACTAATCACCATGTAGCGTTCGGCGCTCTGCAGCGTGCATCGGACAAAGAGCATGACTATATCCAGAACGGATACATTGCCGATTCCAGGGAAAAAGAAATTCCTGCCCACGGTTACATTGCAGATGTACTGCTGGGATATGAAGAAATTACGGACAAAATTCATGCAGTTGAAAAACCGGATATGACCTACAGGGAAAGATATGATGCAG
>JAWODZ010000149.1:0-6571 GCA_046483025.1 bacterium | reverse complement strand
TCGCAATATTAAAAATCACAGTTATTTGATTATCATCAAAATCAATATTGTGCACCCGCAAGCCTAGTACTTCAATAAGTCTTAATCCAGAACCATATAGTAAATGTCCGATTAAATATGGCTTACCATGTAATTCTGATAAAATAGTTTTCACTTCTTTTTTGGTTAAGACAACCGGAATTGATGTAGGCTTCTTTGCCCAAACCAGATCCCCAAAATCCCCTAATTCTTTTTTTAGCACATGCTTATACAAAAACACTATTGCACACAACGCTTGATTCTGAGTCGAAGCGGATACATTCCTTTTTACCGCCAAATGAGTTAAAAATTTATTTATCTCTTCTTCCCCCATATCTTTCGGATGCCGTTTTCCATGAAAGAGGATAAACTGCCTTATCCACCCGACATATGATTTCTCAGTACGGTAAGAATAGTGTTTGGTGCGCAGAGACTGGCGTACCTGATCCAATAGTTTGGGAGGCCGGGCCGTATTTGCCGTTGAAACCTTTTTCTTCTGAATGTTTTCGGAAACAGCAGTATCCACGGATTATCCTGTCATAGATGTATAGTGTATCAAAAAATAATTATTTTATATGTAATGATTTATTCGTAAAAAGTCAAGTATTTTCTAAAAAAGTTTTGACTGGCGTTCAAGACACGCGGAGTACATTTGCTCTGTTTCGGATTCACTACTAAAGAATATTTCATCAAAATTAACCTTACTTTTACCCTGAGAATTTTTTTGTCTCATAGAGGCTCACCCGTTGCGCATTTTTAAATAGACTTCTTGTATTCAGTGGTAGAACCTATGCAGGACTGAAAAAGCTTTAAACTAAAAAACTCTGCGGTTAAATAGTGTTTTTTGTCAACCCCCACGTAATTATAACCCAAACATTGCTTAAAAATCTAATCGATCTTTTTCTCGAAAACTGTATATTTTTTGGAAGGTATAGCTTCCATAAAATTTATCACCCTCTTTACAGCATAATTATCCTCTAACACCCATCCCATATCACAATAGGTGTATCCTTTTTCCTGAGAATATTTTTTTTGCTTGCAGAGCATAACTCCATCAAGACCCAGTCTCCGGAATTTTTTCTTAACCCCCAGGTATCCTAACCGAAATCCCTTGGTTCTGTTCTTTAACAATATCATTTTTAAAGCTCTTAATAGCTCACATCGGCGGCACCAGGAAATAGGTTTCATCTTTTCAGTGACATTTGGTACTCCCCCAAAAAATCCAGCCGGCTCTCCCTTTACATAAAGAAAAATAAACAGATCTTTATCCATAATTAAAAGCATATCATCAACTATGCGGTTAAACTCTTCCTCAGTAAATGGTACAAACCCAAAATTATCACTCCAGGCATCATTATAGATTTCACGCATTTCTTTTTTACGAACATCCAGAGTTCTGTCACCCCATCCTTCAATGGTTACGTTATATCTTTTTAATACCTTATTTGAAACTCTGGTAAGCTTTTCTTCCATTGGTCTCTGTGGGGCAACCTCCCAGGATAATACATTCTGTACAGGCTGAAATCCACAATTTTTTAATAAGGTTTCATAATAAGGTTTATTGTAATGATAGTACATTACCGGTCTTGACTGAAATCCGGATACCATAAGACCGGGAGTGGCCTCATTAACCGGCAGGTTCTGAGGACCACGGATAATTTTCATTCCTTTCTTTTTTAACCAGTTTTCAGAAGCATTTATCAGCTTTTTTGCAACTGCAGCATTATCTATTGTTTCGAACTGACCAAAAAATCCAACTTTATCATTCCATTTTTTATTATGATTGAAATTCACAAATGCATTGCAACGCCCGATAATTTGATCATTATACCGGGCTAAAAAGAATATCATTTCAGCATGTTTAAAAAAAAGATTATCCGGTTCAAAAAATCCCTTTATGCCTATTAATTTAAATCCAAGATATTCATAATCAAGAAGCGGAATATACTGAGGATCGTTCTCATAGTGTTGCCAATGAAAATCCACAAATGTCTTTAACTGCTTTTTCCAATCTTTCTGTTGGTTCGAAATGGTACTTATCGAGATATCTTGTTCAGAAATTTCCTGATTCATTCCTTGTTTCATAGCTTCTCCTTAATTCAGTTACTGCCTGTTGATCCAAACCCCCCAGAATTTCGACTGCTTTCATTAAGCTTGTCTCTCACTGTAAACTTTACTCTTTCATACTTTGATATAACTAACTGAGCAATTCGATCCCCCCGTCTTATGATAAATCGTTTTTTTCCAAAATTGAACAATAGAACACTAACAATTCCCCTGTAATCCGAATCAATTGTACCCGGAGAATTCAATACACCAATTCCGTGCTTTAACGACAAACCACTTCGGGGTCTGACCTGACCTTCATATCCATCAGGAATTGCAATCCTGATACCGGTTGATATAAGCATTATGGCTCCCGGTTCTATGGCTACGGAATTATTAACAGCTGCATATAAATCTAATCCGGATGATCCTGGTGTTTGATATTCAGGAAGAGGTATGTTTTCATAACCAGGTTCTTTTTTAATCTTTATTTCTATAGTACACATAGCTGATGATTAAATTTAGTATTATATAATTTTACCAGTCAGTTTTAAAATTAGATATAATTTTTAAATTGATATTCACTTTTACATTTTAGTAATTTTTCTGTATTCGGTATATTACTTATTCTCACTTAAGCTTACTAATTCTTGAATATATTCTTTTTGAAGATCTGTTAACTCCTTTGCTTTTTGATAATCATTATTTTTTAAGGATTGATGAATTTTTTTATCTAACTCTCTTACTTTATACTGAAGATCATTTGTTTTAGAAACATCAAAAAGGTCTTCTTGGTTTGATCTACTATGCATTGTCACCTTCTCAGTTTAAAAGGAAATTAAGTGAGCAATAAAAAACCCTAAAATCAACCAAAATGGTATTAAATACAACAAAAATCGATTAATCTTTTTTTGTAAGGTAAGTCCAGATATCATCTTTCGTTTATCAAAAGCTTTGACCATTTTTGCTTTCAGATCATCAATATTAATAGGTTTGACCAGATAATAATCAGCCCCTGCAACCAGGCTTTTAACCGCAGAATCGACAGTTGGAAATCCGGTTATTACAATTATTGGTATACTGGGGTCTTCTGACCTGATTTTTTTCAACATTGAAAGTCCATCCATTACCGGCATTCTTATATCAGTTAATATCATTGATAAATCATGTTCATAAAATTTTTTCAGGCCATCTTCTCCATCTACTGATGTTATGGGATTATATCCAAGTCCGGATAAAATTTCTGATAGATAATCACGTACCACTTCTTCATCTTCCACAATCAAAATTTTTTCCATAAAATTACCTCAAATCGGTATAATGTATGTGGTTTGCAATAATTAATAAAATGTAAACAATTTATTCTATCTTGTCAAGTTAAAAACGTATAAAATATTTCAGTTTAAAAAACAGTTTTTTTTTGAAGATGCTGCAATTCTCTGTCCCAACCAGAGTAAAAAAAAACACCAAAATTTATTATAAAATTTCAGTGTTAAATTGAATTAAAACCATAAAATTATTCTTCTGATTCTGTCTCTAATTCATTAATTAAAGGTATATCACTAATATCCCTGCCTAAATATTTAAGTTCCCATTTCACTGAAGAAACAAGTTCATGGTCGGGATATTTTTGAATAAATTCATTATATTCCTCCTTAGCTTTTACCGTATCAGATAAACTATTGGCATATATAAATCCCAACATAAACTGACTCTGGGGAGCAAATTTACTTTCAGGATATTCGTTTAATACTTCTGTAAGTCGAGAAATAGCTTCGGATGATTCTCCCAAAGGGTTACTGTAAATGAGCCCTGCTCTGTATAAGGCCTCTGAGCAAAACGGACTGGCAGGGTAGGTTTCAACAAGTTTATCATAATATTTAACAGCTGACTGAAACTCTTCTTCAGTTTCAAGTGTTTTTGCCTTATCCATTAATTTATCATCTGGCAGTTTTGTACATGAAATAACTGCAAACAAAAAAAATAAAACCAATATAAAATTAATCCCCATTGGTAAAACTCTTCTCATAACTCCTCCTATCTATATCCGATAAAGAAAAGGTATCATTTTTTTAATTTAAAATCAAGAGAATTTTTGTTTTCAACAATCCTAATCGTTGATTCTTTTTTATACTTATTTGCTAATATATCATTCGCCAATGGATTCACTACCATCCTCTGTAACGTTCTTTTCATAGGTCTTGCTCCAAAAGCAGGATCATATCCATTTTTGGCAATTAACTTTCTTGCCTGCTCTGATAACTCAACCGTTATCCCTTGCTTTTTAATTTTTTCTTCAACTTTCCTAAACTGTAAGGTTACAATTTTTTCAATTTCTTTAATTCCCAGAGGTCGAAATACTGAAATCTCATCAATCCGATTTAGTAATTCCGGACGCAGCGTTTGTTTTAACTGACGAGTAACTTCCTTGTTGATTTTGTTGAATATTTCATCTTTGTTAGATTCATTCATATCTTGTGATTCTTCCATGATAAAAGAAGCACCAATATTGGAAGTCATTATTATAATGGTATTTTTAAAATTAACTGCCCTTCCTTTATTATCTGTCAGACGTCCGTCATCCAGAACCTGAAGCAGAATATTATACACCTCTGGGTGAGCTTTTTCAATTTCATCCAAGAGGATTACTGAATAAGGCCTTCTTCTCACTGGTTCAGTCAACTGTCCCCCTTCCTCATACCCGACATATCCGGGAGGTGCTCCTATGAGCCGGGAAACAGAATGACGTTCCATATATTCAGACATATCAACTCTTACCATAGCATGTTCATCATCAAACAAAAATTCCGCCAATGCTCTGGCAAGTTCGGTTTTACCCACACCTGTGGTTCCGAGAAAAATAAAAGATCCTATAGGTCTGGTTTCCTCCTGTAATCCTGCTCTGGCTCTGCGAATAGCATCTGAAACCATCCGTACTGCTTCATCCTGCCCCACCACTCTTTGTTTAATGCGCTCTTCCATGTGAATAAGTTTTTCTTTTTCACTCTCCATCATTCTTGAAACCGGTATGCCGGTCCAGCGGGAAACAACTTCTGCTATATCTTCTTCATCAACTTCTTCTTTGAGCATTTTTCTGGATTTTTGCATCTCTATCAATTTTGTATTTGTCTGATTTAACTGCTTTTCCAACTCAGGAAGTTTTCCATATCTGAGTTCTGCCGCTGTATTGAGTTCCCCATCTCTTTCAGCTTGAGAGGCTCTGGATTTGACCTCCTCTATCTCCTCTTTTAATTTTCTGATAGTACTTATGGTATCTTTTTCCAACTGCCAGTGACTGCGTAGTTGTTTGGCTTCTTCTTGTAAATTGGCTAATTCTTTATTAATTTTTTCCAGCCTTTTCTTGGATTTTTCATCTTTTTCTTTTTTTACCGCCTGCTTTTCAATTTCAAGTTGTTTAACTTCTCTTTCTACCTGATCCAATTCAGCAGGCATTGAATCTATCTCAATACGAATTTTAGAAGCTGCCTCGTCCACCAAATCAATAGCTTTATCGGGAAGAAATCTTCCACTGATATAACGATCGGAAAGTACAGCTGCTTCAATAAGAGCACTGTCCTTGATACGAACACCATGATGTACTTCGTATCGTTCCTGAAGTCCTCGTAAAATGGAAATAGTATCTTCAACATCAGGTTCATCAATGGTCAAAGGTTGAAATCTGCGTTCCAAAGCTGCATCTTTTTCGATATGCTTTCTGTATTCATCCAAAGTAGTCGCTCCAATACAGCGGAGTTCGCCTCTGGCTAAAGCTGGTTTAAGCATATTAGATGCATCCACTGCTCCTTCTGCAGCTCCTGCTCCTACCATGGTATGAAGTTCATCAATAAAAAGTATTATCTCCCCCTTTGATTCCTGTATCTCTTTTAGTACTGCCTTTAGTCTGTCCTCAAATTCACCTCTGAATTTAGCTCCTGCAACCAGGGAACCCATAGAAAGAGAAAGTATTCTTTTAGATTTCAGGTTTTCTGGTGCATCCCCGGAAACAATTCGGAATGCAAGACCTTCTGCTATTGCGGTTTTACCCACTCCCGGATCACCGATTAGTACAGGATTGTTTTTAGTTCTGCGGGAAAGTATCTGCAGTACTCTTCGTATCTCTTCTTCTCTGCCGATGACAGGATCGAGCTTCTGCTGCCGGGCGAGTTCATTTAAATCTGTAGTAAATCGTTTCAAAGATTGATATTTATCTTCCGGATTCTGATCAGTAACCCGCTGACCACCGCGAATATCCTGCAGTACTGTTAGAATTTTATCTTCTGTTATACCGGCTTCTTTTAAAATTCTTCCACCTTTGGTCGAACAGGAGCAAAGAGCTAGAATGAGATGTTCCACACTAATATATTCATCCTTTAATTTTCGAGAAAATTTCTGAGCTTCTTCAAATACGCTGTTTAACTCCTTGGACATGTAAGCCTGACCAATGCCACCGCTGACTTTGGGAAAACGCTCTATTTCTTTTTCCAGCTTCAGCTTGATCTCGTTTTCC
>JAWODZ010000012.1:0-28947 GCA_046483025.1 bacterium | reverse complement strand
TGTTTTTTATCTTTTTTTTCAGGCATTCGATCACCTCCTATTGATTAAAATCATTATTTTTACTGTAATAAAATAGTTTTTTTTATCTTTTTTGTCAAGTTTTAGAGAAAATATTCTGATTTTAGTTGTTAAAATAAAAGTTATGCAATAGCAATGGTTGATTTATTTATATGCTTTTTCTATTTTGTTTAAGAAGAAAAGAAAACAAAGAGGTATAAAGATTGAAGAAAAACAAATATTACAAGCCACCGGATCCATCATTGTGGAAAGGAAGGATTGATGATATGGATGACCGGGATTCTTTTCGCTGGCACCAGGTGATTGAATTTATCAATCTAACTGATAAACAAACCGATAAGGTGCCTCATGGATATTGCTTTCTGGGTTATAGCTGTGATACCGGTGTTCGAAAAAATAAAGGGCGAACTGGCACGGCTCATGGTCCTGACAGTATTCGCAGGGAAATGGCTAATCTACCTTGTTATTTTGATGAGAATACGCACCTCTACGATGCAGGAAATATTTTATGTCCCCGACAAAATCTGGCGCAATCCCATGAATATCTAACCGAAGCAGTGGATACGCTTCATTCATGGAATCTTTTTCCTTTAGTAATTGGAGGAGGACATGATCTGGTAGTTGGACATTTTCGGGGGCTTCTGAATGGGAAAAGGCGTCTTGCTCCGGAGAGCAAGAAACACATCGGGATAATTAATTTTGATGCTCATTTTGATCTCAGAGCCTATCATAATACAGGTGGAAATTCCGGTACTGGTTTTCTTCAAATTGCAGATATTTGTAAGAAAAAAAATGAGATCTTCTCCTATTTATGTATAGGTATCCAGCAATATGGTAATACTCTTAGTCTTTTTGAAAAGGCAGAGGAATTAGGTGCACAGTATATTATGGCAAAAAATCTTACCATGGATACACTTGCAAAAAATCAGGAAACAGTTGATACTTTTATTTATCAACATGATTACATTTATCTAACCATATGTTCCGATGTGTTATCTGCAGCTTATGCGCCTGGAGTCAGTGCTCCTCAGCCCTTTGGACTTCATCCGGAAATAGTGATAACCCTGGTAAAACATATCTTACTCAGTGGAAAGGTTCTAGGAATGGATATTGCAGAAGTATCTCCCCGTTTTGATACGGATAATCGTACAGCACAGTTGGCAGCTATACTTTTTTTTGCTGCATTGAATATTTTTTCTAAAAAATAATATTGGGATTTAATACGATTACATAAAGATACCCAGGCCAATTCTGGCACTGCAGAAGCCCAAAACAGAGCCTGCCATGACGTCACTGGGGTAATGCACCCCGTTATAAACCCTTGAAAATCCAATTATAGAAGCAGTAGTATAAAAGGGGATGGAAAGAGAGGGATAAAAATGATTAAAAAGAGTAGCCATCAAAAATGCACCTGCAGCATGACCGGAGGGGAAGCTGAACTCATCTGGAATACGCATTAACCGTTTGATTCCCGGAAACACATTAAAGGGTCTTAAACGTTTGATCTTATTTTTAATGAAGCGGTAAAGTAAATGTTCAATAATAAAGGAAGTAATACCAATATGAAAAATTAATTGAGTATGTGCATAATCAACAGTCATCACTATACCCCAAATAACAGGATATAAATATCCGTAGCCAAAATGAGAAGCAGCAATCATAATTTTATCAATAACCCTTTTTCCATTCCAACCGGAAATTTTTATACACAGTCTGGAATCAAGGTTTCTTAGATGTATGTATGTTTTTCTCAGCATATTATTGTAATTGTTACCTTTATATATAAAATATTCTCTTATTCTTTTTCTCTCTTTAATTTATAAGCAATTTATATGCCAGAAGTTCCCGACATATGATTAATTGACAATAAAAATGTACAAAATATTTTGTTATTTTCCAAACTTTTCTTTTAGAATATTTAAAGCAGTTTCATCCAAAAAAAACCTGCCAATTTTGTCAAGCTGGTGCTTTTTCAGAACAAACTGGGAATCGTGTTCCGGGATTATATCCTGAGCAAGAGTACTTTTTTGCATTAAAAATTCTTTATCTGATAATTTCCTGGCTGTTTCATACGTTTTAAGTATTTTTTGTCGATATTCCTCTCTTTCATTTTCACTGAATTTTTGAATATATTTCTCGATTTTTTCCAAAAGCATGTCTGCCAGCATATCTTTAACCATATCATATTTACTAGGAGACATATTCCGGATTCTTTCTAAAAGCTGCACCAACCTTTCTGATCCGCTCTCCACTGATTGCCCAATTCTGCCGGTCTTGGGTGGAATAGTGCAGGGTTTGAATTCATCAATCAAGGTCAGTTGATTAGGTGTTAATATTTCTTTGATCTCTTCCTGTAATCTGATCAACTGTTCACCTTTGGAGTCTTTAAGTTCATGCTGTCTTTTTTTCATGCGATGAATTTGTTTTTTCAATCTTTCAGATATTTCACCGTCCTGCAGTAAAACTTGCTTTAGATTGTTCAATGTGTTTTTAAACTCAGTTTTGTTTCTGTTCAATTGCGAATAATAATTTTTTTTAACTTTTTCCGCTTCTTCTATTTTTACTATTAAGGATTCCACCTGATCATTGCTCAGGTAGAGACCATTGATCAGGTTGAGAAGGACAATTTCATGGTTCAATCTGGCAACGTCGGCCTCTTTTTCTTTTGAATCGGTTGCATACAGGGTATGAAAGCAGAAGAGGATAAGAATTAATCCGTATTTCAAATAATTTTTAATATTCATATAGCATATCGTTTTTGATTTTCATTTTCAAATTCACCTGAATAAACGATAAAGATAGTAATTTATTGTACAGACAGGATCAACAGAATTGGTGAGATGTTATAAAAAATTGGAAAAATAAAAAATTAAAAAAGAAATTGTTTTTTAAAGGTGATGAATCAGGGGGTAAGATGGGGGAAATCCTTCAATGCCAGAAGATTTATCCCATGTTCTCCAGCAGTTTTGTGTTCCCGCTCCGTATTGAATCCCCAGGCAGCAAGATAGGTGTGTACCTTTAAATCTTTTACCTCCAACAGATGTGAAATTTTATCATCAATAAAATGAATATCAGCAAAATCAAGATGGTGCAGCTGTTTGAATTTGATCATATGCTCCCTTTTGGTTCTGGCAAAATCCTTATCCAGAATATTTTCAGAAGAGAAAAGATCATCAATGCCGTATTTTTCCAGAAGTATGTTTACAGAATTAACATCTTTGGAGGTTGCTACAGCAGGTAAAAAAGTTTTACTCAACTTTCTTACAGCTTGGGGGATGTCGGGAAAAGCGGGTAGCAGAGCAGCCCAGGCTTCCGGATTATTTTTTTGTAAAGTATGCCGGTATTCATAGAATAGATTGTTATAGGTTTCCATTTGTTGATCATCCAAGGATTCTCTAAAATCATTGAAATCCTTTTGAGAGGAAATGGTATCATATTTATTTTTATCAATGATTTTCAGTATGACATAATAATCTTTGGCAAAGTTGCCCAGCGGCATTAAATGGGTGAATTTTTTCATGAACTCCGGATTTTTGTTTTCGAAATCAGTTACATTTTCCGGTGTCAGAGGCTCTTGCAAGGGCAGATGGTGTTTTGCAGTGCATTTCAGATAGGTATTCAGCGCAGTTACAACCGAATCATGAATAGAATTACATAACACACCGTCAAAATCCAGGGCTAATATTTTTTTTGAAACTGTCACTTTTTTCTCCTATTCCTCATGATAAGCAACGAACAAAACTAACTAAACGAATTATTTTTATTTTTTGTATTTTTTCTTTGGTCTTTATTCCACCTATAAAATTTATGTATTTACAGATTCAGAATGCTATCTATAGGTTTCGATTGATTTTGTTGCATAAACATCATATTGTTCTAATATATCCGGATCAAGTTTTTCTGTTTTTATGAACTTCTTAAGAAGTGTGTGACCTTTCTGCCATCCCAGCTTCTCAAACTGTATTTTTTCTTTCCCGGTCGGAGTATTGACATAATCCCAGAAAGTTTTTGATCCCTGTTTACTGTCCATCTCATTGAACTGGATCAGATGTCCTGCTTCATGGAATAGGTGAAAAAGAGGAAGCGTTAAATCTATAGTTCCCTTTTTATGATAAATGATGATTGTAGACTGCCTGGAAGGCGGAAGAAAGTAGGATACAGTCTCCTGGATTTCAATCAGCTGCACAGACAGGTCAGAGAATATATCCCAGCAGAGAAATGATTTTGCTTTATGGATGATAGTTTTTGAAACCATTTATAAACATCTAAAAAAAACCCACGAAAGACACGGAATTCACGAAACATAAAATCATTCTAATAAAAATTTTTGTGTACTCCGTGTTTTTCGTGGGGGTTGTTTTTCTAACATTATAATTTATTTTGCCAGGGCTTCCAGGGTTTTAGCAAGCAACTCCCAGAATCCTTCAACTGATTTGATGTGGACTCTTTCATCAGGAGAATGAGGATTTTCCAGATCAGGACCGAATGAAATCATATCCATTCCCGGACATTTTTCACCAATAATACCGCATTCAAGACCGGCATGTATAGCCAGGATTTCAGGATCTTTTCCAGTAACTTCTTTGTGAATTTTTTTCATAGTCTTTAATAAATCAGATTCAAGATCGGGTGACCAACCTGGATATCCTTCTTTTTGATCAACATCTGACTCTGCCAGGTCACCAATTGCTTCAATGCTGGCTCTTACTGCTTCAATAGCAGAATCGATTGAGCTTCTGGAACTGGAGTATAAGCTTGCTTCCTCTCCTTGACTCTTGACTATAGCAAGATTAGTGGATGTTTCTACAAGGTTTTCAATCTCCTGGCTCATTGCTATAACACCATGAGGAATTGCCATAATTAAATTCAGCAGTTTTTCTTTTTCTTTATTCTGAACCGGAGAAGAATCTGCATCTGCTTTTTCCATATTCCATTTGGCATTTTTTTCTACAGTTTTGTATTCAAAAGCAATTTCTTTGAATCTTTCTTCCAGTTCTTTTTTTAATTCATTGGCCGTGTCATCAGATACTGCAATAAATGCAAAAGCTTCTCTTGGTATGGCGTTATGTTTATTGCCGCCTTCAATGCTGATGAGTTCAAAAGGGGTGTTGGTTTTAAACAGCATTCTGGCAAGCAGCTTAGTTGCATTTCCGCGGCCTTTGTCAATATCCAGTCCGGAGTGTCCTCCGCGGAATCCTGATAATGTAATTTTATAAATAGTTCCGGAAGCAGAATTTTTTCGGTTGAGTTTAAAAGTTATTTCTGTATCTGCACCGCCAGCACAACCAACAAAGAAAGCGCCGGATTCTTCACTATCGAGGTTAAGAAGTATTCTTCCTTTAACAAAATCTGAGGTAAGATTATTTGCACCATTGAGGCCGGTTTCTTCATCCACAGTAAACAGCAGTTCCAGAGGACCGTGCACTACTGAATCATCTTCCAGAAGAGCAAGTCCGGCAGCCACGCCGATACCGTTATCAGCACCCAGGGTAGTGCCTTCTGCTGTTACCCAGTCTCCGTCAATTTTGATCTTGATGGGGTCTTTACTGAAATCATGATCAACGTCAGAATTTTTTTCACACACCATATCCTGATGTCCTTGCAGCACCACTATGGGAGCATCTTCATATCCCTTGGTTGCCGGGACTTCTATAACAACATTACCCACACTGTCTTTTCTGCTCTTACAATTGAATTTGTCAGCAACTGAGATCAGATAATCACCAAAGGGGCCTTCATTTCTTGATTCACGGGGAATTTTCCGGATTTCATCGAAATATTTCCATAATAGTTCAGGTTTTAAATTAGTTAAAGGTGATGACATATTTTCCTCCACATTTATATATTATATATTGTAATTCTTGTTATTTTAATATATTAGAATTATTGGAAAAGTCAAACTAAATTACCAGATAAAAAATTTTTGATAGAAAAAATAAGGTGTTGAATTTTTCAGATAATTTACCTACACTATAAGAAAAAAAGGAAATTACATGAGAAAATCATCAAATCAGCTGAAGACGGAAGATTCGATTTGATGCTTTTAAGTTATAACTTTATGAATAAAAAGGAAGCAGAAAGGGGTTTGAAGGTTTGCAGAGAAAATAACATCGGAACAACTGCTATGAAAACTTGTCCGGGAGTAATTTCGGTTGATGAGGTAATTCCGGAAAATTTAACTGAAGATTATCAACAAGCAGTTGATCGTATGGTAAAAAGAGGAATGTCCAGAGAGGATGCCATCAAACGTATCCAGCAATATGTAGAGAGACAAAAGAAAACCATTGAACAAACCAAGCCCTTTGCAGACAAATACGGCATTAAGTCTAATGAAGAATTACGTAAGGCATGCTGCCAATGGGTTTTGCAGAATATTGATATGCATACAGTGTGTCTCAGTTTGGGGACTTTTGAAGATATTGATAATTTTATTGGTTTATCCGGAACAAAATTTAAAGCATCCTATAATGCCATGTTGCAGAATTACGAAAAAGTATTCACAAATCTGTACTGCAGGCATGGATGTTCTTCCTGTCTGGACAAATGCAGTCAATCGCTTCCGGTCAGTACTATCATGAGATATTCCTATTATTTTAACACTCACGGCTGGGAAAAGTATGCTATGCAAAAATATACTCAATTGGCAGGAAAAAATGGACTGCTCTGTCTGGATTGCAGTGCCTCTTGCACCAATGGCTGTCCCTATGGAGTTGATATACAGACAAATATGATTCATTCTCATTCCCTACTTTCCCTGGTTTAAGGATTGGAACTGCAGGATTTGAATACAAGAGAACAATGGAAAAGGGAAATGTGTTAGTCTTGAGGTATCAAGGTTATGGTATTATGGTATAGGATTAAGATGTGATGAATACGAATTGATCAATTAATCAGGTGATCTTAGGTTTGAAAAAATGATAAGCCAATACCAAGTCCCCCTGACAAGAGCTTGTCCTGAGTACAACGAAGGAGGGATTTAGGAGGTTTCTTAAAGTGAACAAAATGAGTAATTTAAAAGTAAGAAATTAAACAAAGACTAATGAAGCAGAAAACAAAGAATGTAAAAATGAGAACTTTAAAAATTTGTCGTTTAGAATTCAGAAACCAGTGATCAGCGATAAGAAGACACTAAGACTCTAAGACAAAAAAGACTTAATATTTTAAGGAGAAGGATATGAAAAAATTATTTATAATAATTCTAGCAACCATCCCGTTGTTTTTAGTGCTTGCTGGAGATTTCCCTTCCATTAAAGGATGGGAAAAAGCAGGTGAGGTTAAAACCTACTATGCGGATAATCTCTGGGAGTATATTAACGGTGCAGCAGAAAATTTTCTTTCCTACGGATTTGTGGAACTTAATTATTGTGACATGCAAAAAGGTGATCTTATTGTTACAGTAAACATCTATGATATGGGTAATGCACTTAACGCTTTTGGTATTTATACCTCTGAAAAAGGGACTGATCAGGAGACACTGGATATCGGAGTTGAGAGTATACTTTCACTTCCTTATCAGTGTTTACAGCTCAAGGGGCAGTATTACATTAAAATTGATGCTTTTGAGGGGAAGTTAACAAAAGAGAAAACTGAAGCACTCCTTACAGCGGTATCAGAAGCTCTGCCTGGAAGCAATGAAGTACCCGGGGAATTGGCCATGTTACCTTCAGAAAATAAAATTGAAGGTTCAGAAAATTTTATCAGGGAAAATTTTCTGGGACTGGAAATATTGAAGAATTCCGTATTTGCGGAATATAAAGAAGGTAAAAACAAATATAAAGTCTTTAAAGTTATTCTGGATAAAGGAGCGGAAAAGAAATATTTTGATACATTAAAAGACAAATGGGATAGTAAAAAATATAAAAATATGGATATACTGTATCGACAGGTTCCTTACTCCGGATATGTGGGAGTTAGTTTCATTGACAATACCATTACCGGTATTGCCGGAATTGAGAAGGAAAAAGATCTTTTTAAAAAAATCTATAATCTAAAGAAATCTGAAAAAAAATAATCATGATATCTTTATTTAAAGGAAGTGGATTTTTTGGTTTTTTGCTTATTCTAACAACCAGTTGTGTGCCTCCGGCTTCCACTGAAAGAAGTTATCAGGCCCAGTACCTTAGACTACAGTATCTGAAAAGATATGCGGAATCATTTATCGGTACTCCATATAAATTTGGCGGTTCAAATCGGGATGGTATGGATTGTTCAGGTCTGGTGGTCCGGGTTTATGCTGATGTTATGGATAAAAATGTTCCTCACAGTACACATAAACTTTATCGTACAGGCAGGTATGTTCCACGGTCTCAAATTTATACAGGAGATCTGGTTTTTTTTGGAGAAGGCGGATACAGAGTCACTCATGTAGGGATTTTTTTAGGAGATAATCGTTTTATTCATACTTCCAGCACCAAGGGAGTTGTTGTTTCTAAGCTGGATATACGATATTATAAGAAAAGATTTTTGGGAGCTCGAAGAATTCTATCTCCGAGGAGATGATCCATTTTTACCTCAGAAAATAACAGCATTAATTACCCTGTTATCAGCACCAGAAACATAGTGCGTCCGACTTTGGTGGAAGTTGATATACAGCGACTTACTCAAAATTTTCAGGCAATCAAAGATAAGGTTGCTCCCTGCCGAATCATGCCTATTCTGAAAGCCAATGCTTATGGACATGGACTGATCCGGGTAGCGCAGTTAATGCAGCAACTGGGAGCGGACTATCTGGGAGTTGCTGTGCTGGAAGAGGGTATATTGTTAAGGGAAAGGGGAATTACCATACCCATTCTGGTGTTGGGTGGAATATTGGGAAATCAGGTACCACATTTTATCAAACATGACTTAACCATCACAGCTTCATCAATTGAAAAACTACTACAGATTGAAGATGCAGCGCAACACATGAAAAGTAATGTAAAAGTACATTTAAAAATTGATACTGGTATGGAGAGAATCGGGGTTCATTATTATAGTGCTGAAGATTTTTTAAATACCAGTCTGCAATGTAAAAATCTAAAAGTAGAAGGAATATTTTCCCATTTTGCCAATGCTGATTCATCGGATCTTCATCATACCCGACTGCAGCTGGAGAGATTTCAAGAAGTGTTGTCTTTTTATGAAAAATTGTCAGTAAAACCGCCTGAGCTAAAACATATGGCTAATTCAGGAGCAATTCTCCAGGTACCAGAATCATATTTTAATATGGTGAGACCGGGAGTTCTTCTCTATGGAGTTTATCCTTCTCAAAAAGTTACAAAATCAGTAAGAGTGAAACCAGCTCTGCAATGGAAATCACGGGTTGTGTATTTTAAAACTATAAAACCAGGTCATCCGGTAGGGTACGGATCGACCTGGAAAAGTGATCATTTTATAAGGGCTGTCACAGTACCAGTGGGATACGGGGATGGCTACTTTAGAAGTATGTCTCATAAGGCTAAAGTTATTATCAGAGGTAGAAAATATCCTGTGATCGGTACTATTGCCATGGATCAGATTGTTGTTAATATTGAACAGGATACAGCCTATAACGAAGATGAAGTCATCCTCTTGGGTGAAACTGATACAGAATCAATTACCTGTGAAGATCTGGCTGAATGGGCAGGTACTATACCCTATGAGATACTGACTAATATAAATACCCGGGTTCCGAGGATTTATAAGGGTGAGTAGAGAGTCATAATTCATATTTGAATTTGGTCGAAGTGAAAGTATAAAGAGATAAAAGAAAATACAAAATAGTATTTAGTGCTGGTTTTTCAATTTCCCATTTTTTTTTCAATTTTACTTTATCCTTTATCTTTTTTATACGGCGATCATAGAATCAACGTGACAAACTGACAACATGATTAATTTTGTTTCTATATAAAAATGTAAGGAGAAGTTCATGAAGGATAAGAAGGTTATATTACTGTGTATCCCGTTTTTGATTCTTTTGAGTTGCACCCAAAAGAAGATAAGCGATTATCCCATACAACCGATAGAATTTACAAAAGTTCAGGTAAATGAGGGCTTTTGGCTTCCCCGAATGGAAACCAATAGAGAAGTAACTATTCCGTTTGCTTTTGAGAAATGTGAGAAAACAGGCAGAATTGATAATTTTGCCAAGGCGGCAGGAATGATGAAAGGTTCTTTTGAAGGACGGCGTTATAATGATTCTGATGTGTTTAAGGTAATGGAAGGAGCAGCATATTCCTTAAGTAATCATCCTGACGCTGAACTGGAAGAGTATATGGATAAACTTATTGAAAAGATAGCCGGGGCCCAGAAAGTGGATGGATATCTTTATACTGCCAGAACCATAGATCCGGATAATCTTCCTCCCGGTACCGGGGAAAAACGCTGGGCCAATCTGGGTTCCAGCCATGAATTGTATAATGTCGGACATATGTATGAGGCAGCAGTAGCTTATTATCGGTCAACCGGGAAGAAGAATTTTCTGAATGTGGCCTTAAAAAATGCTGATTTTATCCAGCAAACCTTTGATCCTGATAAGCGGAGAGGATTTCCCGGACACCAGGAGATCGAAATTGGTCTGGTAAAACTATTCAGAATAACGGGTAATGAAGATTATTTACAGTTATCAAAATTTTTTCTAAATGAACGAGGGAAAGTAATTCATCAGAAAAAATTCTCGGATGACTCCGATTTTTCCATTTATAATCAGGACTGGTATTTACAGGCCCATAAACCGGTAGTGGAACAGGAAGAAGCAGTAGGTCATGCAGTGAGAGCCGGATACATGTACTCTGCCATGTCAGATATCGCAGCCATGACCGGGGACAGGAGTTATATTAGTGCTATTGATAAGCTCTGGCAGAATGTTGTCTCAAAAAAGATGTACCTTACCGGTGGTATTGGTTCCCGGCATGAGGGAGAAGCATTCGGTGATAATTATGAATTGCCCAATGCCACTGCTTACAATGAAACCTGTGCTGCCATTGCCAATGTTTTCTGGAATCATCGTTTGTTTTTACTTCACGGTCACAGTAAATATATCGATGTTCTGGAAAAGACCCTGTACAATGGTCTGATTTCCGGAGTTTCCCTAGAAGGAGACAGATTTTTCTATCCCAATCCTCTGGAATCAGACGGTGAATACGACTTTAATATGGGTGCTGCTACTCGTCAACCCTGGTTCAGCTGTGCTTGCTGCCCGGTTAATGTGTGCAGATTCATTCCCTCCTTCCCCAGATATATTTATGCCAGAAAAAACAATCAAATTTTTGTAAATCTTTTTGTTAATAGTAATGTTACTTTAAATATGGAAAATACCAGGTTGGAAGTACATCAAAAAACCCATTACCCCTGGAAAGGAAAAGTAGAGATTACTATGCTGCCAGAGATCCTGGAAACATTTACGGTAAATATTCGTATTCCGGGATGGACACAAAATAAAGCTGTTCCTTCTGATCTTTATTTTTTTGTTAATGACAGCAAGACCCGGACAGTTATCTCAGTTAATGATGAGAAAATAGATTATGATTTAAAAAACGGATATGCGGTTATTAACAGGGAATGGAAGAAAGAGGACATGATCGAGGTCGTCTTTCCTATGGAAATACGTCGAGTTTGTGCCCATAATAAAGTGCAGGCAGATCGGGGTAAAGTGGCGCTACAGAGAGGACCTATAATTTACTGTTTTGAAAGTATAGACAATAATGGTCATGTACTTGACAGATGGATTCCTGATGAACTTACATTTAAGGCAGAATATTGCCCTGAACTATTAGGAGGAGTCACAGTTTTAAAAAGTATTACAGATAATAAAGATAAAAAAATGAAGGCAGTTCCCTACCATGTCTGGTCCCACAGGGGAGTTGGTGAAATGGCAGTTTGGCTGGACAGAACGAAAAAGTAAAAGTTTTAAAAATTGTTGTATTATAACCTGTGTAGAATTACTACATATAAATGAAACATAAAGAAATAATATTTTTTTAAGATTATTAATATAATGAATTTATTTTTCGATTACTTTAGAGGCTCTCAATTGGAATAGAACTTGCTTAACCCAATTATATTCTATTTATGAATTAATAAGGAGGTTATATATGGATTACGGAAAGTTAATTATTAATGTTCTTATGTTTACAGGTATTGTGCTTAAAGGAGTTACCTATTCTCAAGAAGCAGATCCTGTACAATCAACAGGAAACAATAATGCAGACGAGTACATTCAGTTATGTAAGACCAGTTTACAACAGGAAAAACCTGAGGAAGCAGTTGAATATGCAAAAAAAGCAATTGAACTTGATGACAGCTGTTCCCAATATTATTATTGGCTGGGACAAGCATATGGTATTAAGGCCCAGAAGGCATCTATTTTTGGTAAAATGCCGAATGCTAAAAAATGTAAAGAAGCCTGGCTAAAGGCGGTTGAGTTAGATCCCAAGAATCTTGATGCCCGGTTTGGACTTTTTAATTACTATTTGCAGGTCCCTGGAATTGCCGGAGGGGGAAAGGATAAAGCAATAAAGGAGGCTGAAGAAATTACTAACATTAATCCGGTAAGTGGACATATAGCCTTAGCCCAGGTGTATGAAAGTGAAGAGAAGTTTAGGGAAGCCGAGCAGGAATATATACAAGCTACGGAAGTGAATCCGGAGGATACGGGACCCTATTTTAATCTGGGATTTTTTTATCAAAAACAGGAAAAATTTGATAAAGCCGAAGATACTTTTCAAAAAATTCTAAATCAGAAACCAGATGACACGGACGCTTTATATCAACTTGGTAAAACAAAGCTTTTATCCGGAAAAGATTTAGATAAGGGAATTACTTGTTTTGAGAAATACCTGAAAAAAGAACCAACAGAAAATAATGCCAATCGATCTTATGCACACTGGAGATTAGGTATGATTTATGAGAAACTGGAGAACAAAGAGCAGGCAAAAGCGGAATACCAGAAAGCCCTGGAGCTGTATCCTGGAAATAAAGAAGCAAAAGAGGTGTTGGAAAAGATCGATAGCTAAAGACAAAAGAAAAAAATTAAACTGAATTAAGAGCTTTAGAATAACTAATACTGTTTATATTGTAATCATTTAAGGAGGAGAAAAGATGACCAGAAAACCAATTTTTTGGATTGTGTGCAGCATTCTTTTTATTGGGAGTGTCATTTTCACCCTCAGGTATTTCTCCAAAGCCTATCCGATTGTGTCACTGGATCTACAAATGGATCGCCAAGCGGCAGTAAACACAGCACAGGAGTTGGCAGAGAAACATCAATGGGGCCCTGAGGAATTCCGACAGGCAGCAATATTTCAGGTTGACAATGAGGTCAAGAATTATGTGGAGCTGGAAATCGGGGGTGCAGAGGCTTTTAGAAAAATGATAAAACAGGAATTGTATTTCCCTTATACCTGGCGGATTCGTCACTTTAAGGAAAATGAGACCAATGAAACTCTTATTCGATTCACCCCCAAGGGAAGCCCCTACGGCTTTAGAGAAAAATTACCTGAGGATGAAGCTGGTCCCAGCTTGTCTATTGATTCAGCTCTGATAATTGCAGAACAAGCTGCAGTAAAAAAATGGGATGTTAATCTGGCAGGATTCGAGTTAGTGGAAAAGTCCAAAGAAGTGCGTCCGAGTGATAGAACTGATCATACTTTTGTATACGAACGTCCTGATGTACAACTTGGGGAGGCACGTTATCGGCTTCGATTGGTTGTCAGTGGCGATAAGCTGACAGAGCTTACTCATTTTGTGAAAATACCGGAAGCCTTCTCCCGTCAATATCAGGAAATGCGTTCAGCCAATAATACCATTGCCACTTCCGCTTTGATTGCTGCTGCAATTATTTATATTATTGGAGGTTGTCTGGTGGGATTGTTCTTTTTGTTAAAACAAGGCTGGGTTATGTGGCGCAAGCCTTTATTCTGGGGGCTTTTTGTGGCTTTTATGACGATTCTGGCTCAGATCAATCAGTGGCCTTTAGCCTGGATGAACTATGATACTGCCTTATCTTCTCAATGGTTTTTACTCCAGCAGATCGTGCTGCTGTTACTGACCTTTTTAGGAGAAGCACTCTTGCTGACCATTACTTTCATGGCAGCAGAGAGTCTTACCCGTAAAGCTTTTCCTCATCATATTCAATTCTGGCAGATATGGTCGTCGAAGGTTGCAAGTTCCAAACAGGTTCTGGGAAGAACCATTGGCGGGTATCTGGCAGTAGGATTTTTTTTAGCTTTTGATGTTGCACTTTATTTATTTGCAACCAATGTACTGGGATGGTGGACGCCTTCTGCACCTCTTTTTGATCCTAATATTCTGGCTACGTATTTCCCCTGGCTCTCCTCAATTGCTATTTCTCTTCATGCGGGATTCTGGGAAGAATGTCTGTTCAGAGCTGTTCCTATTGCCGGGGCTGTACTTTTGGGAAAAAAATTCGGCAAAACTACTCTCTGGGTTATAGCAGCTTTTATAGTTCAGCCTTTGATTTTTGGGGCTGCTCACGCCACTTATGCTCAGCAGCCGGCATATGCCCGGGTGGTTGAATTAATTATACCTTCCATTGCGTTTGGTCTTCTTTACTTTTATTTTGGACTTTTACCGGCAATAATTATGCATTATGCGGTTGATGTAGTATGGATCGGCATGCCCTTGTTTGTTTCTTCTGCACCAGGTATATGGATTGATAGAATTTTAGTTATTATTTTCACCTTTGTACCTTTATTTATCATTTTTTGGCACCGAATCCGTACCAAAAAATGGAAGGAAGTTGAAAAAGAAAATTACAATGAATCCTGGAAGCCTCCCAAGAAAGCAAAACCGGAAGCGGCTGAAGCAGGGATTGAAGAAAAAACAGTATTAAGTTTAAATAAGTGCCGGATCCTGCTCTTTGCCGGAATAGCAGGATTGGTGGTCTGGTTTTTTACCACCAGTTTTAATAACTATGCACCATATTTAGATATTGATCGCAGTGGAGCTGAGAAAATTGCCCGGGAAACACTGGCAGAAAAAGATATAGAACTTTCTGACGCCTGGCAGCTTTTAAGCAGGGTTCAGGAGCCCTTAAGTGATGATGATCGTTTTATCTGGCAAAATGAAGGAGAGGAAAAATATCAGGAATTATTAGGGGAATATCTCTCTCCTCCTCGCTGGCAATGCCGTTATGTACGATTTGAAGGGGAGGTGGCTGAACGGGCTGAAGAGTATCAGGTGTTCATAGGCAAACAGGGTAAGACCCTGCGATTCAGGCATATTCTTCCGGAAGCACGGGCCGGAGTCAGTCTTAACAAAGAGGAAGCTCGCTTGATTGCACTTTCAGTTATTAATAATAAGTATAAGTTGGATGCTTCCAGACTGAAAGAAGTCTCTGCTGAACCTTCCAAGTTACCGGAGCGAAAGGACTGGCTTTTTACTTTTGCAGATGAGAAAAATCATCCCCTCAATCAGGGAGAAGCGAGAATTGCAGTGAAAATTGCCGGTGACAAAGTGGTCGATAGTTATCAATACATCCATGTTCCGGAGGAATGGGAAAGGCAGCAGCGTAATCGTGACAATCAGACTCAAATTGTACAAATACTGATGGGTATATTGATTTTTTTGATTTTTGTAACAGGAATTATTTCATCGGTTATTAATTGGAGTCGAAAAAAGTTTTCTGTTTCAGTTTTTCTTACTTTTTTCTTTTTATTATTCGTTTTAGGAATTATCAGTATTTTCAATGAATGGCCGTTGATGATGTCACAGTTTTCCACAGCTGAGCCCCTTTCCAATCAAATTTTCATGTCAATTGCGATCTCAATAGTTGGCATACTATTCATTTCTGCAGGTCCGGCACTTGTCAATGGATTTATCATTAGTTGGAAAGCAAAACAGCCTCAATCTCCGAATTTATTAGCTGATACAGGGGCAGGTTTTGGATTAGGCATGTTAATTGTGGGTTTGTTGGCAGTAGTTTCAGCTTTGTTTGAACCCTCTCTGAAGCCGTTATGGGCTGATTATTCTGCCCTGAATTACTATGTTCCCATACTGAACGATGGTCTCAGTCCCGTTCCAGATTATATCCTGAGCACTACTCTGTTTTTATTGATAATTACAACAGCTGACCGTTTAACTAAAAACTGGAAAAAGAGGAAAATTATATTTGCAGTTTTAATTATTTTAACCGGATTTTTGGCTTCAGGTATTTCCACAGAGAGTCTACCATTCTTTTTGCTAATCGGACTGATCAAAGGGATAGTGTATCTTTTAGCCTATGTGTCAGTATTTCGTTACAATCTCTCCCTTATTCCTCTGGCAACGGGTTCACTTGCAATAGTTAAAATTTTACAGCAGGGAGTGATGAACGCTTATCCCACTGCAATTCCGGGTGCGGTATTGGCAATTATTCTTATTGGTGTTGTTTCTGTTTACTGGTATCAATTATTAAAGCAAGTGGATTGATTACTGTAATTATAAAGATATCTCCTTCGGAATTTTCTGAATGGTCTGAAAAAACCACAGAGTATCCAGAGATAAACACAGAGTTTACAGAGTAAATATTAATAAATTTTTCTCTGTGAGCATGTGGTGTTTTTTTATTAAACCTGAAAGAGTTAACCATGGAATTCGAAAGGAGTATAAAATGAATTTGGATGGAAAGAAAGGATTAATACACAATGCATGGTTTCGGGTTATTTTTACCTGGCTTTGGATGCTGGTAATTGGTATACTTTTAATTCCCACTATATCAGCTATTTAGGGGTATGGATTCACCTTCTCTGGATACGCTCAATAAAGCATTGTCTGCACTGAATATGGATCAGTTACACCGGTTCCCCAGAATACATTGGATAGAGGAACAATCTTTTTATTTTTATAGTAGCAAAAAGCTGATAACATATGATATTAAGAAAAAAAAGCGGAGAAATCGTTAATTAGGTACAGGGTGAAGCTGCTCATATTGATATTGAGCCTACTACTTTTAGAGTAGCCTTTACCCGAGAGAATCATTTTTTTTTGTTATTGGATTCCGATACCAAAATACGGGTCACTCATGATGGCAAGGATGGTATATCCAATGGCAATTCCTATGTCCACCGCGCCGGGTTTGGTATTCATGATGGCATTTTCTGGTCTCCGCAAGGTAAAAGCCTTTTACCGCAAAGATGTAAGCATGGTAACCCAGTATCCTTTGGTAGAAATCGATTCCCGTCCGGCAACGCTGCCTTATACCCGTTATCCTATGGCTGATATGGTAAGTGAACAGGTCACCATTGGTATTTAGGATATTGCAAGTGGTTCCTTAACTTATTTACAGACAGGAGAACCAAAAGATCAGTACCTGCCCCAGGTTACCTGGGCTCCGGACGGCAGGGAAAGACAGGCATTTCGGCTCAATCCTGGTTCCGGAAAAATAAAACAGCTTACTTTTTCTTCCGGCTTGCACCCTGTTGATCCCAGTACCAAGGGAACGTATTATATTGACAAATTTTTCGGCAGTACTACTCCTCAAAAAATTTCACTGCTGGATAAAAATAGTAAAGAGATGAAAGTGCTTCTTTGGGCTGAAACCCCTCTGAAAGATTATAAACTCGGTGAAGTTGAATTTCTGACTTTACAAAACAAGCAAGGTATCAAGCTTAATGCCCGTATGATCCTTCCTGTGGATTTTAATCCTGGTAATAAATATCCGGTAATTATTTATGTATACGGTGGTTACACGGTCAGATGGTAACTAATCACTGGATTTCAGGATGGAGACTCTAATTTCACTATATGGCCCAACGCGGGTATATTATATTGGGCCTGGATAATCGGAGTACAAATAATAAAATATAATCATTCTATACTGTGTATTTATTTATAATCCGTTTTATTAATTTTTTTTCTTAATTTTTTCTTTTCGCTCTGTTTTTGCTTTTCTTTTAATCGTTTTTTATGAGCTTTAGGTGGTGGTTTGGTTTTTTTCCGGGGTTTTGGTTTTTTAGCTGCTTTTCTGATCAGTCTGATGAGCCTTTTAACTGCATCTTTACGGTTTTTTTCCTGATTGCGAAACCGCTTTGCTTCTATAATCAAATCATCGTGTTTTGTTACTTTACTTCCACCAAGTTTTCTAAGTCTTTTTTTTATATTCTCGGGAAGGGATGAGGCATTGATATTAAATCTCAGCTGTACAGCAGAAGCGACTCGGTTAACATTTTGTCCTCCAGGACCGGAAGAACGAATGAAATTAAAAGTCAGTTCATTTTCATGAATAGAAATATTTTTTGTAATATTAATCATTTTCTTATATTGTAATGGTAGCTTCCATATATTTTACTGCTTTACCAGAAATAAGCACTCTGTCATCTTTTAGTGTACACTTCAGTTCCCCTCCGCGGGATGACAACTGCTTAGCAGTAAGTTCTTTTTTACCCAGTTTACGGGACCAGTATGGTGCTAAGTGTGTATGAGCAGATCCAGTTACAGGGTCTTCAGGAATTCCCAGGTTTGGTGCAAAAAATCTGCTGACAAAATCATATTGGGAAGACTGAGCTGTAATAATAACCTCGCAGTTTTCAAGTTTTTTTAATTTTTCAAAATCAGGATTTGCAGAAGCAACTTCTTTTTTCTGATTAAAAACAATCAAATAATACTCTGCCTTCAGACATTCAACAGGTGTGATTTGGAAAGCTTCTATTATTTCCGGAGGAGTTTTACATGCAGCCGGGTATTGAGCAGGAAAATCCAGGACCAGCCATTCGTCTTCTTTATCAACTCCCAGTATCCCAGACTGTGAATTAAATTCTATTCTGTTTTTACTGTATCCCGGAATATTAAATAAAACATATGCTGTTGCCAGTGTTGCATGGCCACATAATTTCACCTCAGCTTTAGGAGTAAACCATCTGATATGAAATCTGTTTTGTTCTTGTATATAAAATGCAGTCTCAGAAAGATTATTTTCCTGAGCGATAGAAAGCAATACAGAGTCATCAAGCCATTTTTCCAAAGGACATACAGCTGCAGGATTTCCGTGAAATATTTTATCTGTAAACGCATCAATTTGATAAAGTTTTAATTGCATTTTTTCCCTTTGTTTTGGTATTATTATATATATAATATAAGAAAAAAGAACTGGAATAAAAAATATTTTTTATCTTGCATTTTAGATTAATTTTTTGTATAATATATCAGTAAAGTTAAATTTTTGATCTGAGTAAGCAAGGAGTAATAATGTCAAGAGTGTGTGAAATTTGTGGTAAAAAACCAATTACAGGAAATAAAGTGAGCCATGCACATAATCTTAATAAAAGACGATGGCTTCCCAATCTGCAGAAGGTGAGAGTAAAAGTTAAGGGGCATTCCAAAAGAATGACTGTTTGTACCAAGTGTTTGAAATCCAAGGCGTTACAAGAATTAAAATAAATATTAATGGATAATCAGGTAAGAATTCTGGCAGCTCTGACATAAAAATTAGTTTTATTAATTAAAAAAATATGAAATTTTCCATGAAATTTAATAAGAGGTGCCCTATGAGTTTCCTAAAAAAAACACAAAGTACAGTACTGATATTTTTCTTCATACTATTTTTAGGAAGTATGTTCTTTACAAAAACACTTATATCTTCACCTTTTCAGGATTATGAAAACATACTTTTCAAAGATGTTGAAACAGCAAAAAATATCGCTGATTCATTAGAGGCTGAGGTGTATTCACCCGGGCAGTATGAAAAAGCTCAGAACTATTATGACAAAGCCTATAAAGCATTCAGGAAAGGAAAAGAGGCTGAGAAGTTTAAAGATGAGATCAAAATGGCGGAAGTTTATTTTCTCAAGGCAGTAGAAACTTCCAAACTGTTCAGAACCCATCTATCCGATTGTGTGGAGACTCGCAATAGATTTTTAAAAGTTGCAGATTATTTAGATGATAAAGGGGATATAGAGGATGTAGAAAACGAAGTAAAAGATGTAGCTGAAATTCTTGAAGATGGTAAATTAAACAAGGCATTACAAGAATCAAAGAAAGTTATTCAGGAATACCGTGAGCTGGAGCTAATTGCTTTAAAAAACAAAATTCTATCAAAAGTATGGAAACTACTTGAAAAGGCAAAAGAAAAGAAGGTTGAAAAATTTGCTCCCAAAGCTCTGTCAAGAGCGCAGCAACTGGCAGATAAGGCTGAAAATATCTTAAGAAAAAATCACCATGATACAACTCTGGCTGCCAGAACTGCTATGGAGGCAGAGTATGAAGCCAGTCATTCAATCCATTTAGCACAGAAGATACAGGAAATAGAAGAGAAAAATAAAACCCTGGAAGCAATCCTGTTGCAAACAGAAACATATTTAAAAAATATAGCTTCTCACGTAAACATGGAACCTTTTTTTGATAAAGAGTATGGTCTTATTGTTTCCCAAATAAATACTTCCATTCAGCAGCTAAAAACAGAAAGAAATTCTTTTCAACAAAAATTTCAGGATGCAAATGAGCAGATAGCACTATTACAGGAACAGATTTCAGAGATGGAATCACACGTTGGTGATCTTGAGTCCAGAAAGAAAGAATTATCTCAATTGGTTGAAGAACAGAAAATACGCAGAGAACAGTTTGCCAAAGTAGAAGCTTTATTCAAACAGGATGAGGCGAAAATACTTAGAGACGGGCAAAATGTGATTATTCGTCTTTTTGCCATATCTTTTCCCTCCGGTAAATCGATTATTCAAAGCAATTATTTTAGTCTGCTCAGTAAGGTTATTAAAGCCATACAGCTGTATCCTGATTGTGCTATAACTATTGAAGGACATACTGATTCCAGAGGTAGTGATAAACTTAATCAAAAACTTTCTACTGATCGTTCCAACGCAGTTAAAGATTATCTGATTGCAAATTCATCTATAGATGCTTCCCGTCTTAAGTCTGTAGGGTATGGAGAGAAAAAACCAATTGCAAGTAACAATACCACAGCAGGCAGACAGAAAAACAGAAGGATTGATGTTGTTATCATACCTTCTGAAGATAAATAAAAGTTTTGTTGTATCATGAAATAAACAAGATACTATTTTATGATACTGCCTAAAATGTTACTGTTATATGTATCAGTTATTCTGAACCCGAGCTGGATAGGATAATAACGCCAGACCAGTAAAGTCTTATTGTAGAATCGAATTTATAATCAATGAAGAAAACAAGACAAGATCAGGATCCCCCTTTAGCAACTGAAAAATGGGGGTGGAGATATCATCATCTTGGAATTCCCACCAATCAATCCATACGCGGAGAACGTTATATACCCCATCTGAAAATTTATGTAACAGGATTTGAAACCAGCCCCTTTGGGATAGAATGGATGCGTTTTGAAAAGGATTCTCCTGTTCCTGAATTGATTCGCAGTGTTCCTCATCTTGCTTTTGAAGTTAATGATATGGATAAGATTTTAGATGAAGGGTCCTTTGAAATACTTTCTGAAATTCAGAGTCCCTCCAAGGGTGTACGGGTTGCCATGATAAAACATAATGGAGCACCGGTGGAGCTCATACAGTTTGATAATAAGAAGAAAAAATAAATTTTCATCCAATTGTTGTAAAATAAATGATTACAATTAATTATGGAAACAGGAAAAGGGAGAATGGAGAAAAGGAATATGGGAAAAATATAAGGATAAAGCTTGTCCTGAACAATACGAAGGAATAATATGAAATCACGTACCTTAAATGTTTCTCTCTCTTGAGGGAGAGATTAAGAGAGGGTGTTAAAAGTAGACCGAAAGCAGAGGAAAAAATGTTTAAATCAACCTAACTAGAGCTTGTCCTGAGCAATACGACTAACTCATTACAGGCTTAGTTAAAGGCAAAGATGATATGAATTATGACTTGATAGTTACATAAAGTCTCCCCTTGAGGGGAGATTTAGAGGGGTGTTTGAATAGACTTTAAATGAACATTAAAGATTAACATTAAAATGGAGGTATTATGTTTAAACTCAAGAAAGTATTAGGTGCAATTTTATTAATTTCAGTACTGCTCAGTACAGTTGTACTTGCAGAGGAGGCCAAACCTCTTATGCGTTATCCTGATATCTATAAAGACAAGGTAGTCTTTGTACACGGGGGGGATATCTGGTCAGCATCAGCTCAGGGAGGTGTTGCTGCCCGGCTTACAGTACATGAGGGACAGGAAGCATACCCTAAATTTTCACCAGATGGTAAACAAATTGCCTTTACAGGTGAGTATGATGGTAATAATGATGTTTATATTATGAATACTTACGGTGGGGATATTACCCGGTTGACCTTTCATCCCGGAAATGATATTGTGGTAGGCTGGCATCCGGGAAAGAATAAAATAATCTTTCAATCCTCCCGAAACAGTTACAGCAGGTTCACCAGACTTTATCTTATTGCACCGGACGGCAGCGGACTGGAAGAAATGATTCTGCATGAAGTTGCTCAGGGAAGTTTTTCACCGGACGGCAGTAAAATTGCCTATAATAAAGCAGCCAGAGAACACAGAACCTGGAAAAGATACCGGGGCGGACTGGCACAGGATGTTTATATTTATGATTTAGAGAATAATACTAATGAGAAAATTACTGATTTCAGAGGCACGGACCGGATTCCCATGTGGATAGGAGATAATATCTATTTTTCATCAGATGAAGATGGTATTTTAAATATCTATGAATATGACACAAAAACAAAACAGCGAAAACAGCTGACTTTTCATGAAACCTATGATGTACGCAGCCCCAGTAAAGGGGTGGACAATATTATTTATGAAGTCGCCGGATCCCTGTATGTTTATGATATCGATACAAATGACAACCGTAAAATTCCAGTCCTTATCAAAGCAGATGATCCGGAAACCCGACCTGAGATAATCAGTGTCAAGGAAAATATTCAAGGATTCAATATTTCTCCAGATGGGCAGAGAGCCTTAGTAGTTGCGCGAGGGGAAGTTTTTACAGTACCTGCAGAACATGGTTCTATAAGAAACTTAACACAGGATTGCGGAGCCAGGGATAAGGACGCTGCCTGGTCTCCGGACGGAAAGCACATTGCTTATTTATCTGATAAGAACGGAGAATATGAAATTTATGTAACCAAACCCAAATGGGGGAATCAGGTTAAGCAATTAACTGAATTGGGGGAAGGATACCGACATACGTTACGATGGTCTCCTGATGGTAAAAAAATTGCTTTTACTGATCAGACTCTGCGTTGTTATATTCTTGATGTTCAGTCCGCAAATATTATCGAAGTTGACAAGGCAGAATATGAAAATATCGATGTTTCCCTGGATGTTAAACCAATTTATGATTTTACCTGGTCTCCTGATTCCAGATATCTTGCCTATTCCAAGATGACCAGTGAACATATTTACCAGGTATTTGTGTATGATATAAACACCAAGCAGTCTCATTGTATCAGCAATGGACTTTTCAATGATTTTCAACCGCTATTTTCTCAGGATGGCAGACGTCTGTTTTTTGTTTCCAACCGGAGATACGATCCCACATTTTGTGATTATGAATGGGAGATGGTATATAAGAAAACTACCGGGATTTATGCAGTTTCCCTGAGAAAGGAATATCCGTCCCTTTTCCCTTTACAGAGTGATGAGGTACTAGAAAAGAAAAGTGAATTAGAAGATATAACGTCTCTCAATATTGAATTTAACGGAATTGTAGAAAGAAC
This sequence comes from bacterium, assembly GCA_046483025.1. GTDB lineage: Bacteria > Zhuqueibacterota > QNDG01 > QNDG01 > CAYUAG01 > CAYUAG01. The sequence goes on along the minus strand of JAWODZ010000012.1, from coordinate 5,333 downwards.
TGAACCACTTCCGCTTCCCAGAGGAAATTACCGTAATCCGGGAGCTAATAAGAAATCCCTGTTTTATTTAAATAAGGATGAAGGTGATTTTAACCGTTTTGAATTCCGTGTTCCAAGAGAGAAAAATTTATATGCTTTTGATTTTGATTCCCGTAAAGAGAGAACTGTGATTGAACATATTAATGGATATAAGCTGTCAGCAGATGGGTCACATATTGTCTATAAAAAAGGGAATGATATTGGAATAATTTCTTCCGATGCTACTAATTCTTCTGGTAATTCACTCGATTTATCCGATCTGAAAATGAAACTTGATCCGCGCAAAGAATGGAGGCAAATCTATAATGAAGCCTGGCGCATGGAAAGAGATTTTTATTATGAATCCGGTATGCATGGTCTTGACTGGGAGGCAGTAAAGGTGAAATATGCAGCACTTCTTCCTTATGCTTCCTGCAGACAGGATCTGGGTTATATTATTGGAGAGATGATTGGAGAGCTGAATACTTCTCATACGTATGTATATGGTGGAGATGTGAGAAGAGATGCAGAACGAGTGAATGTAGGTATGCTGGGTGCAGACTGGCAGCTGGATGAAGCTTCCAACCGGTATCGTTTTAAAAAGATCTATCAGGTAAAGGGCTGGACTCGTCATCTGATTCCTCCACTGGCAAAACCCGGACTTAACGTCAAAGAGGGTGATTATCTTCTTAAAATCAACAATCAGGAAGTGACTGCTGATCATAATATTTATAGTTATTTTCAGGATTGTGCCGGAGAACAGGTCACACTGCTTGTTAACAGCAAACCGTCCTTAAAAGGTGCAAGAGAAATTACTGTTGAACCAGCCAGAAGTGAGGGGACTTTCAGATATCTGGATTGGGTGGAGCACAATCGGCTATTGGCTGAAAAAGAATCAAACGGTATGATTGGTTATATACATCTTCCTGATACCTATTTGGGTTCAGCCAGAGAGTTTCCCAAGTATTTTTATTCTCAGACCAGAAAAAAAGGATTGATTATTGACGGACGTTATAATGGTGGGGGCCTTGACCCAAATATTTTTCTGAAACGACTTCGCAAGACTCCTCATGCTTACTGGACCCGACGTTATTCTCATGACCAGTCAAGCCCCAATTTTTTTGTGAATGCCCATATGGTGTGTTTAACCAATCGTCAGGCAGGTTCAGGGGGAGATGAGCTTCCCTATGAATTTCAGCATTTTAATATGGGTCCGGTTATCGGAACCAGAACCTGGGGCGGACTGGTAGGAGTATCCATGTTTCTCGAATTGATCGACGGAGGAGGACTTACTGCTCCGGATTACCGGATTTATGATACCAAAGGTAACTGGGTGGTTGAGAATGAAGGTGTTCAACCTGATATAGTTGTAGACCTTAAAGCAGAAGAAATGGCCAGAGGGTATGATGCCCAGCTGATGAAAGCAATTGAAGTTCTTGAAAAGAAGATTGAAGAAGAGTCTTTAGACACCTGGCCTGAGCATGAAGAGTTTCCGGTTGATACCAGTATCAAAAAATAAACTAAAACTCTGAAAGAGGTCTTGGACCTCCTTTTGAGGAGAGCTAAAAGTTAATCAAATACAGAATGACAGGTAAAACCAGGACACGAAGATAAATGATTTTTTTGGAATTATATTCTGTGAAAATATATTTTATATTTAAATTCTTCGTGAATTTCGTGGTCTTTGTGGTAAATTTTAAAAAATAGTAAAAAAACAAATTATTTTCTTGGTAATATAACAGTTTTACCAATATTTAAAAAAAAGGAGACAAATATGAAGCGCATTATATCAATAATTTTGTTGATCTTATTAGTAAGTGCAACCGGTCTTTTTGCCCAGGATTTTTTCATTAAACAAAAGGTACACACGGATGCTCATACTATAATGGGACAGAAGCAGCCGGCCCAGGATGAAATCCAGACAATCTGGATGACGGATACGAAATTAGCTATTCTGGGAGAACAGCATTCTGTCATTATGGATTTTAATAAAAAAACAGTCACCAATATTAATCATCAGGAAAAATCATATACAGTGATGAATTTAGATCAGGGAGCACCTGATTCAGAAGAGGATGCTCAGATGCAGCAGATGATGAAGAGTATGATGGGGAATATAGAAATCAGTGTTACCCCAACCGGTGAGAAGAAAGAAATTAACAAATGGGAATGTAAAAAATATGAACAGAGCATGAGCGTAATGGGCTCCACTATCAAGTCGGATATATGGGCTACTCCGGAAATTGAACCTCCGGTATCAAATTATAATAAATTGCATTATGCAGCATATCTGATGATGCCGGGTGTGAAAAGTCATATTGATAAACTGCAGAATGAATTTAAGAAAATTGACGGAATGGTGGTTAAATCCGAAACAACCAGAAATGTGATGGGACAGGAGGTTAAATCCTGGTCTGAGCTGGTTGAATATGGTAAAAAAGATGCTCCTGCATCTGCTTTCCAGGTTCCTTCCGGATATACTGAAAAAGAACATCCCATGGGTATGCCGCAATAAGCTTTAAGTTTATCTGATTTACAGGAGCGGGCATATTATCATGTCCGCTTTTATATTCAAGAAACTCAGATCTAAAGAAGGTATTTTGAAAAATTAATTATTATATATGATAAAGATGATTATGCACATATATACGTATAAACGGATATTAATTATTTTTAGTATATATATTGCTACTGGTTTTTGGATATGTAATGGATGTCATAAAGACTCCAGCCTGGATATTTCAGATTCCGGTAATATGGAGGTTACCCGAGAGCAAGCTATTCCTGATAGTGCTGTCAAGGTGACACCGGAAACAGATGTATGGCCCCCTGTAATTCATTCATCTGAATGGTCTGAACCTGAACCTATGCCCGGACCAGTTAATACTGCCGGAGTTGAGGATGCTCCGGTTATATCTGAGGATGGAAGCATATTTATTTTTTTCTTTACTCCTGATGGTAATGTTCCTGCAGAAGACCAGATTCTGGATAAGGTGACTGGTATATGGTGGTGTATACGAAATGGGGAGGAATGGACTGAACCTGAGAGAGCCTATCTGGCAGAGTCGAATGAGTTACACCTGGATGGGCCATTTGCAATTCAGAAAAATATACTCTGGTTTGGTTCGGTCAGAACCGGTAATTATGGTGAGATTGATATTTATACAGCAGAATTGTTAGATGGAGTATGGAAAAACTGGCAAAATGCCGGTGTACAGATAAATCAGGAATTTAACGCCGGCGAATTATATCTTACAGCGGATGGGTCAATACTGATTTTTCAAAACTTTAAAGGAGGATTAGGGCGAAACGACCTGTGGCAAACAGTTAAAAATGATCAGGACTGGACTTCACCTGTTAATCTAAATGAACCGGTTAACTCAGCCGGAGATGAAAGCAGACCCTTTATATCATCAGATGGAGCTGAACTCTGGTTCACCAGAATGGCCAGCGGACTGGGATACCCGGGTCCGGCAATTTTCAGATCTGTAAGAAACGGTAATGTCTGGAGCGAACCGGAAGAAATTGTATCAGGTTATGCTGGTGATCCGGGGCTGGATGATGATGGTAATCTCTATTTTACTCACCTGTTCTATGATGAGGCCCAAAATAAGATTGAAGCTGACATATATGTTGCCTATAATAATAGTAAATAGAAATGGATCCTGTAAACCTATATTTACATGGTAATTCAGGGTTGAACAAACATTGATTAATCATTAGAGTTAAAATTTCGATTGGGGTATTTTAAATAAAAAAGCGGACATGGTTACATGTCCGCTTTTTTGCTCTGACGTGATTACTGGATGTATAAGACGATTCTATTTATTTATGTGATGTATCATTACGATACGGATATTTGTTTTGGCTTTGCCTTCTCGGATTTGGGAATCTGTATGTCCAAAACTCCGTCATTGAACTCAGCTTTAATCTTATCATGTTCAACATCCCGGGGAAGTCGGAAACTTCGCTCAAATTTTCCATAATAACTTTCTCTCAGGTGATAATTTTTTTCTTTCTTTTCATCTTCGGTTTTTTTCTCACCTTTTAATTTCAGAATCCCATCTTCTACGGAAATGTCAATATCTTTTTTCTTTAAACCCGGAAGTTCAGCCTTTAATTCATAAGAATCCTCATTATCAATAATATCAACATTGGGTCTCCAGACAGTGTCAGATTCATAATCACCTAAATTCAAGAATCTTCTCATTTCATCATCAAATGAGAGCAAACTTCTAAACGGTCTGTATTTTACTAAGGTCATGGTTGTTCACCTCCTTTTTTTATTCGTTATTTTTTCTTACTGTTTCTATCAACTTCACTTAGTTTATTTGCAATGTACGTGCCAAAATTTTTTTATATAATTTAAATATTTGATTTTTTTATATTTATATAAAAAGGAGGAGTAATTGTTTAAAAATTAATTATTGTCAATATGGCAGGTATTTTTGATTTACTCTGCAATTTTGACAATTTATGGTTGTTTTCGGGTAAATTTGGCAAAGCATTGTTTAAAAAAATTGATTTTGTTTCCCGTCCGGGTTGGCTGAAAAAAATTTAACCGCAAAGAGATCGCAAAGTAATAAATTTTTAATTATTAAATATTCATAGTCTTTGCGTTTTCCTCTGCGGTCTTAGCGTTTATATTTTTTCTTACTTTACGAACAGCCTCAGGGTTATTAAGTCTTTACCTTCCCGGAAGCTCGAAGCTTCCGGGAAGGTGTTAATGCCTATCACTAATCAACCAGTAATTCATTCCTAATGTAAGTTTTATTTCCCCTGATCGGGGGTGTCCAAAAAGTCCGATTTATCCATATCCGATCGACCTGGGATTCTTTACCCCAGGTCGGATAAAAAGAAGGGGCTGTGCCCCTGATTGAAACAGAAAGATGGTGTTTAATACCTATAACTAGTATTTCCCGAGGGCTAAGCCCTCTTGATTTTTCCATCCAAGGGTAAGGAACCCTTGGACTATCAGTACGGCAGCAGTAGAAATAGACCTGATAGTTAAGGTGGGATTGAGACCACCCTGACAGGGTCAGTGACCCTGTCAGGGTTTACTCAAAACAAAACATGCCCGGTACTTATGTAGGATCGGGCATTTATTTTTAGTGAAAATTTTAATTTGCTTTTAACACTATGAGCTGTCAAAAGATGAACATAAAAAAACCTCCAGAGAGACTGCCGAAAAAGATCTGAATATGTCCTTGCGAGTGTTTTTTACGAAGTAATCCCCTGCATTTTTAGCTTAACTGAAGGAGATTGCTTCGTCACTACGTTCCTCGCAAAGACATCGGTTGACTTTTTCGACAGTC
>JAWODZ010000118.1:0-13004 GCA_046483025.1 bacterium | reverse complement strand
TGCGGATTGCATCGCCGCAGCATTGCTCCCCTTGCATGAGCATGCCGAAATCCACGCCCGGCCCCATCGTTGATGAAGATAGGCAATACGTTCGGCCGAGCCCCGAAAACGAGTACGTAGATGCCCCGGTCATCGGTATCAGTGGCAAACCCGAGGCCGATCTCTCGATAGATGTCTCCTTTCATGTGTGTTTATAAACAATTATTTGATATTCATCAATCATACAATTTTCACAGATTGACACAGATTAAACGCGGAAATAACTAGGTTAAAAAATTAATGATATAAAATCCCATTACTTTAATTTCTTTTTTATCTGTGTTAATCCGTGTTCACCCCGTAGGATATTATAAACAGTCTCAAGATTTATATTTAGAAACAAGATTATCCAACGGGGTAAATCTGTGGCTAAAATTTTTTTATTGTACTCACTTTAACTGACATAATTCCTCACTCTTTCTTGCTGTCCCGGGCCCGGATCATGGTCAGGACCATTTTAAACTGTTGCTCAGCCTGAACCGCATGTGGTTTTCCGGCCGGCATAATCAGAACCTGACCTGCAGACACGGTATGTTCAACTCCCTGTATAGTAAATGTACCTTTTCCATCCACAACCTGCACCAGGGCATCATAGGGTGCAGTATGTTCACTGAGGCGCTGTCCTTTATCAAATGCAAACACAGTGACACTGCCAGTATCCCGGTCAATTATTTGAGAGCTGACAATAGTCCCCGATTGATAATCTACCAGATCTCTGTAAATAAACACGTTTTCTTTAATATCTTTTCTGTCTGATTTCATAGTTTCCTCTATTAATATAGATTAACATAATACAGAATAAAAGCTTTTTTTTTCTGCAAAAACTAATTACACCACTCCTCTTTTATTGCTTCACCTTTAATATTTAATACTATAATCTTGATCGGAACTTTTCGCTTGGCTTTTTCTGCAGCCTTTTGAGCCAATGCTAACAGTCCGCTGCAGCAGGGAACCTGCATCATCATTACAGTCAGGGTATTAATTTCTGCTTCATCAATAAGAGTACGAATTTTTTCCAGATAGATTTTCTGACCTTCGTCAAGTTTGGGGCAAGCAATAGCCAGAGCCTTACCCGACAAATATTCCTGGTGAAAATTAGCTGCTGTAAAAGCTGTACAATCCGCTGCCAGCAATACATCTGTTTTCTGATACTGAGGAGCATTCGGTGAAATTAGATGCAGCTGGACCGGCCAGTGACGTAATTGACTTGCAATTGATTCTTCTGATTGTTTTTCTTCCGTCTGAGGAACATCAAATTCCATACTCCTGAGCCCCGGACATACTGCTGATATAGGAGCCTGTTTTTTCTTTAAGTCCGGAACTTCCAGATCATGATCCTTGAGATATTGAACTGCCTGTTGGTAGTAATCACTCTGACCATGATCTTCAAGATGCTGCAGGTGAGCTTTGATAGTATTGTTACCATGCCTGGCCACATTATCCATGACCTTTTTCTCATCGTATGGCTCCGCCTCTCTTTTTTCTATGGTAATAGCACCTTCCGGGCAGTGTCCCAGACAAGCTCCCAGACCGTCACAAAACAAATCACTGACAAGTCGAGCTTTTCCATCAATGATCTGAATGGCCCCTTCCGGACATTCAGGTACACACAACCCGCATCCCGTACATTTTTCTTCATCAATGTGTATAACATCCCGTTTCATATGGTTCTCCTTTATCTGGCGTGTTGGCATTTTGGCCAGTTAGCAAGTGTCTTTTCTATTTTTCACTTTTCACTTTGCATTTTCCATTTTCAACACTTTATTCTTTGTCCTTTAGTCTTTAGTCTTGCTTTTTTGTTCTTTGTTTATCTGTATTTAAAATAATCAAAGAACTGAGAGCAAACCTTGACCTGGATCAAGAATTTTTCATTTTTTTGAGTTTTTTTCTTATATTTATTAATGCCAGTCATTATATTTTCAAAGGACAACCATGGATAAGAAGATAATACTGAGAAAGTTTCCCCTGTTTGAACACCTGTCCTCAAAAAGCCTGGATCAGGTGGCCGGAATATGTCTGCAGCATCAGGCAGCTAAAAAGGAACTTCTTTTTTTAGAGGGAGATAAGGGATATTCTCTTTACATCCTGGTGCAGGGTTCAATTCAATTGTATAAAACCGGACCGGACGGAAAAGAGGTTGCCATTAAAACAGTTAAACCAGGTGAGTTGTTTGCCGAAGTGGTGTTGTTTGGGGATAATACATATCCGGTCACAGCAGTGACCCTTACTGACAGCACCTTATATATGCTCCCCAAACATCAGTTTTCCTGCCTGCTGGAGAATCCTGAATTTCGCAAAGATTTTATTGTGAACCTGCTGGATAAAATGAAATTTCTCACGGATCAGATGAAATATTTAACTCAATACGATGTTGAGGATCGTCTGTTCCTTTTTCTGAAGGAACAGTATCCGGGGGAAGAAACCATACATACCAAACTGAGCAAAAAGGATATAGCAACTGCAGTAGGCACCACCCCGGAAACCCTGTCCCGGGTGCTGCTGCGTCTTAAACAAGATGGGCGGTTGATATGGGAAGGGAATACTATTACCCTGAAAAATCCCAAATCACAGGCACCAAATAACAAATAATATCCAAATCCCAATAAACAAAATGATCAGTTAAGATTGTGTTTTTGCACATAAAAAACATGGAGAGACAAAGGAAAATGGAGAAGGGATACAACAGTTAACCTGTCAGTCTTCGATGAACTCAGACTGACAGACAGATGGTTTTATTTCAGTCCCAATCAATAAAATAAGCCACGGATTCTTCTCCTCGTTCCAAAACTCCTGTTTTGGAACGCCTGTTTCAAAAGAAACTCTGTTTCTTAATAAATATCGATCATAACAATTAAATTTCATAAGTATTAGAAAACAAAGTTTCCTCTTCAATGAAGTTCCCAAACCGGAGTTTGGGAACCAGATGGGACGGTATTGTTCAGAACAATAAGCATACATTAATCACAATAAATGGCTTGCCGGATCATATTCATATTTTTATAAGATACAGATCCTATCAATTAATCCCAAAGAATCCATGTACATCCGTGGCTGAACTATATTATTCATTGTTTTCTGTTCGTCTTGTTCATTTTATTCGTTGCTAATTTGTTCCCTTCATGAACTTCGAGATTCCCCCCTCACCAATCAAGCAACCTCCATTCCCCTTTTAGTTTCTGAATATCAGACACTTCCTGAGAAACTTCGATGACTCCTTTGTAATTTCCCTGTTTATCATATAATGGAAAATAACGGATATAAATAAATTTATCATCCATATGTATCCATAAATCTCCTTGATCCGGATCAATACCGGTTTTTTGCACCCTTGAGCAGAATATCCTTTAAAATAAACCCGAGGATGATATTTGATTGTATAGCTCACCCTTTTCACTGTATTATTAACAATGGGAAGAACATGATAATTATGTTCCTCCAGACATGGTTTTAAATCAAAAGCAATAAGTTTCTCATCTTCAACAATGAGAACAGTACGATCTTTTATGATTTATTCTTGTGGAGAATCATAGTAAAACAAGTCCCATTTTCATTTTTTATCTGCAGTTCAGCATCTATTTGCTCAACTAAAGTATTTATAATTCTAAATCCTAATGATTTATTCATATCCACATTGTCAGGCAACCCTTTCCCATCGTCCTTAATAATCAACTTATATGTGCTATCATTGACCGGGCTAAAATAAATCCTGACAGTTCCTTTTTTATCGTTGGGAAAAGCATACTTGAAAGTGTTGGTAAGTATTTCATTAATGATCAATCCGCAGGGTATACTCTGATTAATATCCAGAAATACATTTCTGATTTGTATATTAAAGCGGATCTGTTTTCTTACTCCATAGGCATTACACAACTCGCTTACTATAGATTCAATATAATCTTTCATATTGATATGAGAAAAATCCTTTGATTGATAGAGCTTATTATGAATCAGGGACATGGAACGGATACGTTCCCTGGTTTTCTTAAAAGCATCCAGAGCCAGTTTTTTGGAGGTAATCTCTCTACTCTGCAGCCGGATTAGCAGAAGTAATATTGCCTTCTGCATCCTGGTACACTACTCCCTGTGCCATGGTCTCAAACAGAGTTCTGAATTTCATCTCACTTTGTCTGAGTTTCTCTTCTGCTCGTTTACGCGATGTCACATCTTGGACTGTACCGAAAATTTTAACAACTTTCCCATGCTCGTCTTCGGTTGTAGTACCAATAGCATGCATCCACCTGATCTCCTTATTGGGCCGGATAATGCGAAACTCTATATTATAAGGAGTACCATCTTGACCTGCTTTAGTTACAGATTTATTTAATAAAGGCCAGTCATCCGGATGAACAAGAGTTTCATGATCAGTAAAAGAAGGTTCCCCTTTTTCCGGATCCAGACCAAAGATTCGGAATATCTCCTCTGACCAGACAGGTGTACCAATCTTCGGATCCAGCTCCCAGTGTCCGATATGAGCGACATTTTGTGCTTCTTTATATAGACGCTCACTTTTCTCTAAGGATCTCTTGGCTTTCCGTTCCTTAGTTTGATCCCTGAAGACCAAAACTACTCCAATTATATTCCCTTTTTCATCTTTTATAGATGAAGCACTCTCAGCAATAGGTATCTCTTTGCCATCCCTGGAAATCAGCAAAGAATAATTTGCTAATTCAACTATTGTTCCTTCTCTTTGAATCTTTTTAACCGGATTTTCTAACTCTTTACGGTTGCTTTCATTAATAATCCTGAATACTTTCTCTAATTTCTTGCCCCGGGCTTTGGACTCACTCCACCCGGTTAATTGTTGAGCCACAGGATTCATATGTTGGATCATCCCCTGTTTATCAGTAGTAATTATAGCATCACCGATACTGTACAGAGTGGTTTTAAATTTCTCCTGGGACTGCCATAAGTTTCTGTACATATCTCTTTGCCGGGAATGATAAATTAAATATATACCTGTGGTAATTACTAAAATTATTAACAGAGAAAATAAAATAATATAAATACTTTCAACATACAGATTCTTTAAGATCTCGCTTTTATCAACCTTGACAATCATGTACCAGGGTGTATTTGCTACAGACCGTATATCCGCCACTACATCTGCACCCCTATAGTCTTTTCCCTCCATAATACCATGAGATCCTAAAACAGCCTGTACCGCGAGCGTCTGCTTTTTACTTAAGGGGATACGCAGTCTTAAAGCAGTATTTTTCCGATGACGCAGTTCATTCAGGAAAAGTACACTATCACCTTCCTGACGAACGATCAAGGTTTCAGCTGATTTACTTGGTGTAGGCCAGGATTGAATAACAGGATAAAGGTAATCCTGGGGATTCATTCGCAAAATTACTACTGCAATGATTTTTTTTTCGTTATTAACTAAAGGAGCAATTACATCATAAAATATTTTATTTTCCAATTCACTACAATAAAAATCTGTGCAAATAACCTGTTGTTGATTAACTGCCTGGATTATTTTATCGGCTATAATGTTATCAAAATGATCCAATGTATATCCGTATGATATAAGTGGTTTCCTGTTCACAGATGATAATATAACTGCTTCATAATTATAGGCATTACAAATAGTACGGAGATCTTTATTTATACTTTTTTTAACACCATCTTCATTTTTATCAATAAGCCACTGTTCCACTCTTTTGATAAAAAATGGTCTTCCAGATATAACAGTTGCATCAGCTATACGTTCCTGCCTCCACTGTACAAGCTGATGTACCTTTAAGAAAGCAATAGCTTTCAGATCATTTTGTTTTTCCTGTCGGATAGCCTCTGCTTCCTGGCGGTAATAAAAATAACAGCCTAACATAACAAGCAGACTTAAGACAGCTATTAAAATAAAAATATATGACTTTTTGATAATTTTTGGTTTTCTGTTCATTTTGTCTGTCTCTTAATAATTATTCTTTTCGATTACCCTTTATATTAGTACTTATTAAAATGTAAAATATTTGTATTTGAATATTGAAATTTCTAACTTGAATACAAAGAATGGGTAGTAAACTGGGGATCACTGGTGAGATCTACACCTAATTTTCTCAATCCGGCTTCATCTCCGGGAGGAGGAATATGGGTCAAATGAATATTACATCCTTTCAGTTCCTTTAATTTTTTCACCGCAACTTCTGCAGTCGGGTTGGTGGTAGCACCAATACTCAGGGCAATGAGTGTTTCTTCCAGATTTAAACTAACATGATTGGAATGCAAAGAGTCTTTTTTTAAATTTCTGATAGATTCAATTATATTTGAGGAAAGCAGATCAATTTTATCAGGTATTTCTCCTAAATATTTTATAGCATTTAAAATCAAACTTGAAGTTGCATGTAATAAAAGTGAATTTTTACCAGTAATAATCGTTCCGTCCGAAAGTTCAATAGCTGCTCCACAATAAATACCTCTATTACCCTTCCCGTTTTTTTCTGCATCCTGCGCAGCATTTCTGGCCGGTTCAACCACTGATCTGTCTTCAGGATTTAAGTTCAATTCACTTAACAGCAGTTCTGATCTTTCAATATTTTCCTTTTCAACCAATCCCATAACATACTCACATTTATATCTGAACGCCCGTCGTATAACCTCCTGTTGAGCTGCTTCCCGTACTATATCATCATCTACAATACCGAAGCCTGCCCTGTTTACTCCCATATCAGTTGGTGATTTATACATGGGATCTTTTCCTGTTATTTTTTCTAAAATTCGTTTAAGAACTGGAAATACTTCTATATCTCTATTATAATTCACCGTTGTTTTCCTATAAGCTTCCAGATGAAAGGGATCAATCTGATTATAATCCAGAATATCGGCAGTGGCAGCTTCATAGGCAATATTCACGGGATGTTTTAAGGGAAGATTCCAGACAGGAAAGGTCTCAAACTTGGCATACCCGGCCTGCACACCTCTTTTATAATCATGGTACAGCTGGGAAAGACAAGTGGCTAATTTTCCGCTCCCAGGACCCGGACCTGTAACAACAACCAGAGGTTTGCTGGTTTCAATATATTCATTGGCCCCATATCCTTCATCACTTACAATCAAATCAACCTTGGTAGGATATCCCTTGGTAAAATGGTGTGTATATACCCGAATATTCCGACGTTCCAGGCGGTTCTTGAATAATTTAGCCGCAGACTGCTCCTCATATCGGGTAATTACCACTCCGCAGATATCAAGATCCCATTCTTTTAAATCATCAATTAATTTAAGGGCATCAACATCATAGGTGATCCCAAAATCCGCTCTCACCTTTTTTCTTTCTATATCCCCTGCATAAATACATAAAATAATATCTGCTTTATTCTTTAATTTTTGGAGCAGGTGTATTTTTACATTGGGATCAAATCCCGGCAGCACTCTGGAAGCATGATAATCATAAAGTAATTTTCCTCCGAACTCAAGATATAGTTTATTATGAAATAATTCAACTTTCTCAAGAATTGCTTTGGTTTGCTCTCTCAGATACTTTTCATTATCAAATCCAACTTTACTTTTCATACCATTTTCCTACCTAATGTTTTAGAAAACTTCGGTTGTAATAAATAAAAGATTGAATACAGTAACAAGATGTAAAACCATACATGTTTTTAAAATACATTCAATCTTCAATTATAATAATATATATAAAAGTCATCGTATCCATAATAATTATCACTCAAAACTATGGATTAAACGATGCCCCTTAACTTAGTACATAGTTAAATTTTATTTAAAACATTATCAAATCTGTAAATATAAAGATATCCTTTATCAATTTTTATTAATCTGATCTCTAATCCATTACCACCATTTTTTTTACTGCACTGAAATTTTTCATAGTAATCCTGTACATGTACACACCTGTAGCCATTCCAGAAGCATTAAAACTAACCTGATAATGACCGGGTTGATAGTAACTATTGACTAAAGTGGTAAGTTCTTTTCCCAACAGACTATATACTTTCAGACTAACCGGTCCTGCTTCCTTAACAGTAAACTGAATTGAAGTTAACGGATTAAAAGGATTAGGATAGTTTTGCAGCAGTTTACACTTTTTAGGAACCACAGATGGATGGCTTTCCTGATCTATGCCTGTTTGATCGGAAATCACATAAGCCTTGATGCAAAGATCAAATTCCCGGCTACTATTGCTTTCATACCAGGTTCCACTATTACCAGTATCGCTTATCCAGCATTCTCCCAGTTTAAATCCAGGATCAGCATACACCAAATCACCAAATGCTGTATAAGATTCTGTAGGAATGGGATAACTATCCCCAGGTGCATAGTATCTGGTTTTAATGTAGATATCTCCACCATTTTTAAGTTGTATCGGCTCAGGAAGATCAAAAGTATAATAGCCTGGATAATTACATGTTTGCTCACTTATTGTACCCAATAATCCTGACAATGCACTTCCATTAAATGTATCAAAAACACTGAAATCAACACTACCACCTGAAGCTTTAACCCAGGTGCCTAGTTTAGTAATGGTACTATTCTGCGGAACAGTAAAATGAATTAATCCGTAATCAACATAGTCCTGTTTACCCCATCCATATCCCCAGCCTGCAGTATTACCCAGGGTATCATAATAACAAATACTCACTTTATCATTATAATCAATACGGTTGGGCCAGACAGTGGGATCGCTCACTCCTGTGGAATCATAATAAGATATATAAAAATATCCATTATCTCCAAAAAATGAACTCCAGCTATTTTTTACAATCCAGGCACCAACACCACCAGCTGTTTCTTTGGTATCATCCCAGCCTGCAAGTAAAACACAGTGATTAGTTGCCGTGGTGTCAGGACCGTTATAAAAATAAGTATAGGTTTCACTATCATAGTAGCTTGTATCCTGATAATAACAAACATAGAGGGCGCCATAATCATACACATGTTGTTTAATGACATTACGTTCTTCAGGTAAAACTCTCATATCCGGTATATAAGCAACAGGAGTTAATCCGGCATGATAACTGCCAGCGCAGCCTTGATAGGGATCATCTGTCTCAAATATAGGGCCATCCCCGCGTATCAGATAAGCAGTCGTCATAGCAGCATTACCACCATCATCTGGTGCATATTCAAAACCATGTCCGTAAACAACATTATTCTCAGAAAGATCCCAGGTACCGAAACCCAATTTTAACCAGCGTGATTCAATGGAACCCAGGGAAGCAAAAGACCAGCAGGTACCACAATTTCCCTGGTTTTTAACGGATGTAATAAGGTTGTAACTCCGAAGATCATATACCGAAGGAAGCATTTCTTCCTCTGTATAATCATCAGGAACTTCTGCTTTATAGGCAACTGTGTGGGGCATATACCCCAGACTATTGTACCGGGATGCTGATTTTTCAACTGCTTCCCTGCTATGGATTTTGGCATATCGTATAAACTCAGGATTTAAGGGTTCCTGTCTGGGAGCAGTTGATTGTGCCAGAACAGCAGTAACTACAAACAAATACATCAAATAAATAACAATTTTCTTCACAATCGGTTCCTTTGATCAATTATATTAATATTATACAATAAATGATTACCGGACCTTCACCCTGAGAGTAAAAATTCTGACCGGTGCTACATCTTTTTCAAATGATCGATGATAAATCATTTTCATTCTGGTGCTGCCATGGTGTACCGCCACAAAACTGAAAATAGATCTTCCTCCGGAACCCATAGTATGTCCTGGTACTTTATCAGAAATATAATCCTTGGCAATATTTTTCATTACAGCTGTATCAAGAGAGGTTAGCTTCCATTCATATCCAGTAGTAGGATTTGATTTAAGTACAATTTCAAGAGTATCACGGGGACTAAGAGTACAGGTGCTGCCCGAATCACTGTCATATTTTATGATTTTTTTATTAGAACAAGCCACCATACAAAATAATAAAATTACACTGCAAATAAAAATTAATCGGGTCATATAACTTTCCTCCTTTCTTCACTACTTATGCCGACAATGTCGGGAAGCTTGACAAGCACCGGTATTACTTGAAACAAATGCAATGAGTTATTTCTCATCTGACGTTCTTTTTAATATAACAAGAGTCATATCATCCCATTGTTCAGCTTCCCTTGTATAATTGATGATCATACTAAAGCTATTTGAAAACAATTCTGATTCGAGATACTGTGAACAATAAGAAAAATCCCCTTCTGCTACACATCCAAAGTAATGCTTATAGGACAGTGGTCAGAGCCCATAACAGTTTTATGTATTTTGGCTTCATTAACAACCGGAACAAAACGATTGTTAACACAGTGGTAATCAATTCTCCAGCCAATATCCTTTTCTCGGGCTTTAAACCGGTACGACCACCAAGTGTATAGACCTGGCTGGTCAGGATGATATTTCCGAAATATATCAGTATAACCGGCACTGAGAAAAGTACTCATCCATTCTCGTTCTTCAGGTAAATAGCCAGCATTTTTCTCATTTGCCTTTGGGTTTTTCAGATCAATAGCAGTATGGGCAATGTTAAAATCCCCGCAAAGTACAATATTCTTTCCTGTTGCAACCAGCTGATTGCAGAGATCAAGAATAGTATTACAGAAAGACAGCTTGAAACCAAGCCGTGCTCCCTTTCCCTGACTGTTTGGGAAGTAACAATTAATCAGGATAAAAGATGGATAATGAGCTACAATAGTACGACCTTCTGTATCAAATTGTTCATTACCAAGTGGTTCTATTGTTATAGGTTCAGTTTTACTGTATAGTGCTACTCCACTATACCCTTTTCGTTCAGCTGGATACCAATAACTCTTATACCCCTCAATATTTTTCAGATTTTCTTCCAGTTGTTCAGGTTTAGCCTTGATTTCCTGAACAGCCAAAATATCCGGTTCTGTATGTTTTACCCACTCAATGAATCCTTTTCTGGCACAGGCTCGAATACCATTGACATTCCACGAATAAATTTTGATCATGCAGAATCCTTTAGTCAGAAAATATCTCTATCAATAATATATAAAATAAATATCCTGATCGAAAAAATCAAATTTAAATGTTTTAAATTTTATGAATTAAATGTTATAGGTTTGTGAGAGTTTTAGGATAGGGATTATCAGAGTACTTAAGAATAATCCGGGTGAGTAAAAATATTATTCTCAAATAGCTATCGTGAATCAAATACGATTATTCAGGATCTTGACTGGTTAAGGTACATCATCTCTGTTTCACTAAAACATAATATTTATAAAAATATAATAAAAAATGCTTAACAAATCAAGATCCCTTAAGCTAATAAAAAAATTAATTAATGGTGTGTCTTTCTGTTCCAATAATTAATATAATTTTATGTTATTATCTGAACTTACTTACTCTTCCTTTTCTTCTTGTACTGTTACTTGACCAGTAATTTTTTCACCATCTTCTCTTATCACAACTACTTCAAAAAAACACATTAAGGAAGGTGACTCTTGTAATTTAACTTTTTCATAAAAAAACTCCTCCTCTGTCTCATGTTCATTATTAATAATTAATTTAGAAGCATTCCCAAATCCATACTTTTTCAACAATATATAACAATAAAAAACCAATGTCAAATATACATTTATCTTTTACATCAATCATTATTATAAGTGTACACTGAGATTTATACTATCGATATGATCAGTTCAGTGTAACTGAATTTTTATTTTTTTGGGTAAGAATTCAGAAGATAATATTTGCACACACTGATCAATAAGCTGTCGAGCAATTCTTTTTTGCATAAATTGTGGATTTTCATGGTGTATAGTCATATCTTCATTTCCGCTTCGACAATTATTACTATATAATATACCAGCATTTACAACATCTATAATTTGTATACTTGTTTCAAAGCTTGTATCAAATTCCTTTGTATAATAATATTGTGAATGCGAATCATCAATTCCTATGACAGCACCAATAATCAATGCATCAATGGCTAAATATTTCCCTATTTCCTTAATTTTTTGCTGATCATTCATCCAGGATTGATCTCCCAAGTGAAGCTCTTCAACAGCTTGCTTTATTTTTTTCTGTTCAATAGTAATAAACTCAGACTCTTTTTTCAGGTAATATTGTAATCTTTCCGATGCATAAGAGCCGAGTAAATCTATATCAGTTTTATTTTCAAAATCGAATATCGCAATCCTGGAAATATTACTGGTATCAAAAGCAGTATCTACATATTTTATTTGGTATTGTTTGTGTGAACAAAAAACTAAAAATGCTAAAGTAATAAATATTATTCTTTTCATTTCCAAATCCTCCTTAGGGTTTAGGTAGTTTTAATCCTTTATGCAACATTGTATACATGGTATCTTTATCAGTCACACTCATGATCTTAGCCTGGATCTTGGATTTCATTATGTATTCGGCAATCATACTTTGAAATCTGTACCTGAGCACCACTATCTTCCTGGGGTGTTAATATTAAAAATATACATCACCTTATAGATACTTTTTAGTAAAAAATTATAATAATTTCATTTCCGCGTGAGAAGGATTGATTGAAATGCAAAAACTGGTTAAAATACTCACTGTGTAAAATACGCTTATTGATTTAATTAGTTACATTAAAATAATAAAACAGAATATCATTGTCAATAAAAAAATCGATCCTGAATAAATATTACTAAAAACAAACAACCTCCCGAAGAGCTTGTCCTGAACCAAGTGAAGGAATTCAAACCTTCGGAGACTGTCGAAAAGCCCAGAATACATTTACAATTGCGATTGTTTTTTGCGAAGCAATCTCCTGGCGCTCGTGCTTAAATTTGGAGATTGCTTCGTTGCTCCGCTGTTATGTAAAAAGTCAAGTACTTTTTTGACGACATCCTTTCGATAACTCATTACTCATTAATCGTTCTTTGAAAACTTTTATTCGAGATTGACCACGCTGTTATAAACAGACATCCTACTGGAGCTGCATTTCTTTATTAAACCGTTTTTTATAGTGGCCGCAGTCTCCTCTCTAAACATATTATTA
>JAWODZ010000204.1:0-19172 GCA_046483025.1 bacterium | reverse complement strand
CCAAGCGCAGCGTGTCCGCCTTCAAAATGACGTGTGTCCCTTGGTTTGAAGTACATCTTTTGGTTTTGGTTTGGTCTTTTTTACTTCAAAAACTCCGAAATCACGAATTTCAATCCTCACTTCCGGATCAGCTTCTTCCATAAATTTTCTTAAGGTTGTAAAAACCCCATCAACAATCTTCTCAGTAACGTAAATCCGTTCATCAACTAATTCAGCGGTCCTCTTTGCTACATCTTTTTTGGTAATAGTTAACATTTTACTCATCAACAACTCCTTTTTTTAAATTAATAAGAATACTAATCATTAGAGGTTTCTTTCAAACCACCTTTTCTTCTCACTGACATAACCCCCTTAATACTCATAAAACTCCTAATGATATTTGAAATATGAGAAACATTTCTTACTTCAAGTACTAAATATGCTTTAATTATTGAATTATGTGTACTCATATCAATATCAAGAAGATTGGAATTCACATTCGCTAAAGAATCACCAATATTTCTGATAAAATTTTTACGGTACTGCGATACCACTTCAATCCTTACCAGATAGGATTCATCTCCGGAAACATCCCAGGATACTTCAATGCTTCTACCAGGAATTTTACTTAATGTCAATGCATTCTCACAACTCCGCCTATGAATAATAATTCCTCTCCCTCTTGAAATAAATCCGACAATTGAATCCCCCGGTACCGGATGACAGCAACGAGCAAAAGAGACGAGTAAATTATCCATACCCTGTACAAGTATTCCCTTCTGACTGTCTTTTTTTATTTTTTTAATTCTTTTTCTTAAAACAGGCTTTTTGGTCAGTGTTTTAGTGGTTGTAGATTTTGGTGAGATAAGAGTTTCGACTTTATCCAATGTAATGTTGCCATATCCAATCTCTTTATATACCTGTTCGATGTTCTTTCTGCCTAATTTTTTTGTAACTCTCCTAAGCAGTCCAATACTATATTTCAGATTATTTTTTTTAACAATTTTCTTAAAAATCTTTTTACCCAGTTCAATCGCTTCCTTATTTCGTGCTTTATTGAACCAAAATTTAATTTTACTTTTAGCCTTTGATGTTTTAACAAACCTCAACCAATCCTGACTGGGTTTAGATTTTGAGGAAGTAATTATTTCTACTGAATCCCCATTTTTCAATTCAGAATCTAAAGGTACTATTTGAGAATTTACCTTGGCTCCAATACAATGATAGCCTATATCAGTATGAATAGAAAAAGCAAAATCAAGAGGGGTAGCACTAATGGGAAGTTTTAATAAATCACCTTTGGGGGTAAATACAAAAATTTCTGAAATAAAAAGATCTGTTTTTAATATATCAATATAATCTTCCGGATCTACTGTGTCTTTATGCCAATCAATTATTTCCCTCAGCCAGGAACTATACCGATCCAACTCATCATCAGTGGTTCTTCTTTCCTTGTACTTCCAATGTGCTGCTATGCCAAACTCAGCAACATTATGCATCTCTTCGGTACGTAATTGGATTTCTACCTTACTACCTCCGGAATCTACCACTGTAGTGTGCAGAGACTGATATCTGTTTAATTTAGGAGTTGCAATATAATCCTTAAATCGCTCATGCACAGGAGTAAATAAGGTATGAACTAATCCAAGAGCAAAATAACAATCATCAATCTTGGTTGTAATTATTCGTATCGCCAAAAGATCATAAATCTCTTCAAATGATTTTCCCCTCTCTTTCATCTTCCGATAAATAGAATAAAAACTCTTGGCTCTACCGCTAATCTGAGCTTTAATATTGTTCTTTTTCAGCCCTTTCTTAACCGGCTGAGTAATCTGTTCTATATAAGCTTCCCTTTCTTCTCTCCGGTCTTTAATCTTCTTTTCTACAGCATAATAATCATCAGGATTAAGAGTCTTAAATGATAAATCCTCAAGCTCCCATTTTAACCGTGCAATACCCAGACGATGAGCCAGAGGAGCATAAACATCTAAAGTTTCTCTTGCTATTCGCTTGGCTCTTTTGGGGGGGAGATATTCCAGGGTTCTCATATTGTGAAGGCGGTCTGCAAATTTAATTAATATGACTCTTAGATCTTCACTCATAGAAAAGATCATTTTTCTAAAATATTCCGCCTGTATCTCAATCTGAGTCTTGAACCTTAATTCACTGATCTTGGTAACCCCATTTACCAAATAAGCTATTTCCTTACCAAACTCATTGCTGATATCAGCTATGGAAATCCCTGTATCTTCCACAATATCATGGAGCAATCCAGAGGCTATGGTAACGGGATCCAGTTTCATATCCACTAATATTTTAGCTGTTTCTATACAATGCACCATAAATGGAAGACCTGAGCTTCTAAACTGCCCATTATGTGCTTGCTTTGCATAATTAAATGCTTTGGTAAGTATCCTTTTTTTAGGTTTCTGAGAATACTTGTCTATCTGAAATAAAATTAATTGCAGCTCTTTTTTATAATCAATATCTTCACTAACAGACTTCTTTTCTTTTAGAGATGAAGTAGAAAAATTATTTATTTTTGGTGGTTGAATATTATTAGTTTTTAACATATTAAAACCTAAAATGGTACATCTTCTTCAAAAATTGGATTTTCAAAACAAGCCCATTTTTTAACAAAATTAAGATACACCGTTCCAACCGGCCCATTTCGCTGTTTACCGATTATTATTTCAGATTTGCCTTCCAGAGAGTTACCTTCTTCATCCTCTTTTTTTCCGTAAAATTCCGGCCGATAAATAAATAAAACCACATCCGCATCCTGTTCAATAGCTCCTGATTCTCGTAAATCAGAAAGCATGGGTCTCTTCTCTCCCCCTCTCATTTCTACAGCTCTGGATAGCTGGGAAAGTGCCACCACCGGAATATCCAATTCTTTGGAAAGACCCTTTAAGGATCTGGAAATAACAGATATTTCCTGCTGTCTGCTTTCTGAATTTCTCGGCCCCTGCATTAACTGCAGATAGTCAATGAAAATAATTTTAACATCATGATCTTTTTTCAAACGGCGTGCTTTGGCCCGCAGTTCCAGTACAGTCGCTCCGGGAGTATCATCAATGTAAATAGGAGCTTCTGTAATGGCTCCTGCAACTGTACTTAACTTCTGCCACTCTTTTTCAGGAAGAGAACCTGTCCTAACCTTATGTGCATCAACTCGTGCCTCGGCGCACAGCATCCGTAAGGCAAGCTGCCGGTTAGACATTTCAAGACTGAAAACGCCAACCGGCATTTTAGATTCAATTGCGGCATTTCTGGCAATGTTTAGACAAAATGCTGTTTTACCCATGGAGGGACGTCCGGCAACAACGATCATTTCGCCATTCTGAAAACCAGAAGTAAGTTCATCAAGTTTCTTGAAGCCAGTAGGGATACCGGTTACCGCTCCTTTTCTGTTATGAAAGCTCTCTATTGTTTCAAAAGCCTCATGCATGATAGGAGATATATGCTGGAAATCTCTTTTAAGTCTGTTTTCAGATAATGAAAAAATTTTCTGTTCTGAATGATCAATAATATCGTATATATCATCAGTGGAATCATAACACTCTCTGGCAATCTCGGCAGATTCTTCTATCAACCGGCGTAGTAAAAATTTCTCCAACACAATATGAGCATGATATTCTACATTTGCAGCGCTGGGAACTGATTCAGCTAATTCAGTTAAATAATATACTCCTCCTATCTCCTCAAGCTGCTTTACCCGTTTAAGTTCCTCAGAAAGGGTGATCAAATCAACTGGTTCATTTTTTTCATACAAATTCAAAGCTGAAGCAAATATTTTATTATGTGCAGTGCGGTAAAAACACTCAGAAGTAAGAAAATCCACAATTTTCCCCAGAGCGGTATTATCAATCATAACTGAACCTAATACTGCCATTTCTGCTTCAATAGATTGAGGCGGCACTCTGTCCAATTCCGGAAAAAAATTTTTCTCTTTTTTAGATTTTTTTCCTTTTTTGGTATTTACTTTATCATTTACAGCCACTGTAGCTTATCCCCTACTATTTTATCATATTGGGATCGCACACGTTTCACATCCTCCCACACCAATCTTTTCTTCTTTTTCTGATCAGGATCATTGTTTTTTACAAGTGCTGCAGGATGATAGGTTACATAAATATATGCACCTTTAAATTTATAATAATTATTTTCTCTCAGCTCCCTTATATCTTTTTCCCTTCCCAGCAGAGCATTACCTGCAGTTTCTCCTAAAACCAATATTATTTTAGGTTTAATAAATTTAATTTGTCCCAATAGATAAGGTATGCAATAAGAAATCTCATCATTCAAAGGACCTCTATTAAGAGAAAGATTACATTTAATAATACTGGATATATACACTTCTTCTGGTGTAAATTCAATGGCAGCAAGTATTTTGGTTAATAATTCCAATTCTTTATTGCTATTCTTTAGTATTGCCGGAGTATCAGAAATTATCATTATATTCGATTCTTGATTGCCTTTTCCCATTATTTTACCAGAACTGTTATCAGCTAATCTGCATCGTCTACAAGATTGTATTGCATTTTTGATTTCATTTAAATTTTTCCATTCCTTAAAAAGAACTGGTTCATTTTTCTTAAAAGATGTATTAAAAAACAGTTCATTCCCATATAATTTCTGCTGGTCTAAATATGCAATAGTATTCTGAATGATATTTTGATATTTCACTAGAGAATCCAAAAAAATAATTACCTTTTTCTTTTATCTTCTTTCTTTCTACGTTTCCATCTTTCTGGTTTATGAATTTCCCAAATTCAGCATCCCCTCGATCTCATCTACAATAATCTCTGCAGCTTTCCACTTAGGCATAACCAGAAGTTCTTTTTTCTTTTTATGAGGATAGAACAAGGTCAATTTATTGGTCTCTGTACCAAATCCCCCACCTTTATCAGATGGATTATTTAGACAAATCATATCTAAATTCTTTTTTTGTAACTTTTTAATAGTGTTTTCCCGAGTGTTCTCTGTTTCTAAAGAAAATCCCACTAAAATCCGATTCTGTTTGTTTTTCCCCAATTGAGATAAGATATCAACTGTTTTTTTTAGTTTTAAGGTGAAATTATCAGTTCGCTTTTTGATCTTCTGCCCAGAGATTTGACCCGGAGTATAATCAGCAACTGCTGCAGCCATAATAACAGCATGAGAATCCTCCGACTCTTTTAAAACAGCTGAAGTCATCTGTTCTGCAGTTTCTACCTCAATATACTTAATATAATTCACAGGGATAAGATGAGAAGGTCCGCTTATCAAACAAACTTCAGCACCCCTCAAGGCCACTTCTTCAGCCAAAGCAAAACCCATCTTTCCAGTTGATCTGTTAGTTAAATATCGTACTGGATCAAGTGGTTCTCTGGTTGGTCCGGCAGTAACCACAATTTTCTTACCTTTGAGATCTGTACTGCCTAAAAGAAGTTGAATGGAATAATTAACAATCACTCGGGGATCAGCTAATCTTCCCTTTCCTGATAAACCGCTCGCCAGTTCTCCCCGTTCAGTAGAGAGTATTGTATATCCGAATGATTCCAGTTTATGACAATTAGAAAGATAGATTTTATTTTGTACCATCCTTAAATCCATTGCCGGAGCAAACATAACCGGTGCTCTGGAAGCCATAATCACAGTTGAAAGAAAATCATCAGCAATGCCGGATGCAACTTTACCAATAATATTAGCAGTGGCAGGACAAATTAAAACCAGATCAGCCCACTCCGCATAACTTATATGTCTGGTTTTTACACTTCGGTTATCCGGAAATAGCCTGGTTACCACTTCATGTTTGGTAAGAGATTCAAAGGTTAAGGGGTTTATAAACTCCTGAGCTGATTGTGTCATAACAACTTTTACTTCCGCACCCAGAAATTGGAGCTCTCTCACTACCATACAGGCCTTGTAGGCAGCAATACTTCCAGTAACTCCCAGAAGTATTTTTTTGTTTTTTAACCGCTGCTCCACCTAAGTATTATTCTTTTTTATCCTGATCTTTCACATCTTCTACAGTTGCATAGGTATATTCTATATTACCATTTACCATTTCCTGTAAAGCAATTGAAACTGGTTTCTTAAACTGTTTAATTCTCTCAATTCTTTCAGTATCATTTAGCTGTTTGGATTCATCTTCCTCTTCATTCACTTCCTCTTCTTCTACAGGAGTTAATTCCGATTCAATTTTGAGCTTTTGTTCATCAGATATCTGTCTGGCTCTTTTTGATATTATTGATACGGCTTCATAAATATTGGAAGTCTCTTTATATAAATCTTCCAATCTAATGCGGGTCATGTGGTCTCTCCTTATACAATTATGTGTTCTTTATTATACCTAAAACCTCTTTTATGGTATTTTTTAATTTATTGTTAACAATTATATAATCATAGTGATCTGCTTTTTTAAATTCTTCCTTTGCCCGTGTCATTCTTTTTTTTAATATTTTTTCATTTTCAGTACCCCGATTTCTTAATCGCTGTTCTAAAACTTGCAGAGATGGAACCCATAAAAAGATCAATACTGAATCGGAAAATGACTTTTTTATATTAAGTCCGCCCTGAACATCAATATCCAGAATTATTTTTTCCCCCTTACTAATTTTTTCTTCAATTTGTTCCCGTAATGTACCATAATAACAATCATGCACCTTAGCCCATTCAATAAATCTGTCTTGTTCAATCAGTTTAAAAAAATCTTTTTCAGATAAAAAAAAATAATCTTTGCCATCTTTCTCATTAGCCCGGGGTGCACGAGTTGTAGCAGAAATCGAGTAAGATAAATCCGGATCAATCTTTAAAATCTCATTAATTACAGTACTTTTTCCTCCCCCTGATGGTGAAGAAATAACATATAATGTACCTCTTGATTGCTTCATTGTTATTCCAGATTCTGTACTTGCTCTCGAATTTTTTCAATTTCCTCTTTCATATCCACTACGATATGACTGATTTCCGAACTGGAGGTTTTGGAGCTTATAGTATTAACTTCCCGATTCATCTCCTGTAATAAAAATATTAATTTTTTTCCAACTACTCTCTCATCTTGTATGATTGTTCTGAACTGCTTATAATGACTTTTCATTCGTACGCATTCTTCAGAAATATCAGCTTTTTTAGCCATCAGTACTATTTCTGTTTGCAGCCTCTCTTCATTTATATCAGTTTCTTTAATTAAATTATGAACATCTTCACGAAACTTATTGATTTTTCTATCAAACAACTTATCTGAAAATTTCTCAATTTTTTTTAGATGCTCGGTGAGTAATTCAATACGTTGTAAAATATCCCGGGTTAAATTATTACCCTCATTTTCTCTCATCGTCATTAATTTATCCAGGGCAATATTTAGGGTTTCCTTTACCTGACCCCAAATTTTTTCAGCGTCTTTAAAGGGTTCCAGGGGTTCAAAAATCTCAGAAAAATTTAAAAAATGTTCCAACTTTAATTCTTCCTGTATCCCCGCATAATTCCGCAAATCGTTCAATAAATTATATGTTGCTTTTGCCATTTGACTGTTTACTCTAATACCAAGCAGATCATCAGTATCGCTGTTGATTGTCGTTGAAATATATATTTTACCCCGTGCAATTTTCCCTCGTATAATTTCTTTAACCTTGTTTTCATAATATGATAACACGGAGGGAAGCTTACAGGAAACTTCTAAATATCTATTGTTTACGGATCTTAGTTCAACTCTCACCCGATAATCTTTATTTCTTTTTTCTCCAATACCCAACCCCGTCATGCTTACTGCCATTATTACCCCGCAATAAATAATTCATAAATATAGATTTATATTTTACAAAAAAAAATAGTAATTGTCAATATATTTAATAAATTCTTTTCTTTACTGTAACATATAGGTTAAAGAAATTCGATGAGTATTGTCAAGGTCAGTATGATGTGAAAACCCATAATCTACTCTAAAGGATGATAATTTAATTCCAGAACCTGCTGTAAAAAAACCACAGTTCGAACCGACCCGAAAAGCTATCATCTTTTTAAATCTTACTTCCATCCCAGCATGTATATCTATTCCCACGTGTTTAACTGTAATCTGGGAAGATCCTCTGTTCTCAAAATTAAAACTTAAATCTAAAACCGGCAAAAACTGCAAAAAAGAATAATTAAAATGATACGCACTGCCAAAACGCAGGTGGGGAAGTATTAATTCTTTTCGTCCTGTATTCCAGGCTATCAGGGTTGATGTACCATCTGAAATCAGCAAACCTAACTTCAGAGCATCAAATGGATTATACATAATACTCACATCAAATCCCAGGCCCCAGGCATTATAATCACTAACCGATTTATATATAAATTTTATACTGCCTCCGTAAGCAATTTTCTTATTGATATTTCTGGCAAAGGAAAAAAAGAGGGCAGATTCACTGTCATTAACATATTTATAAGCATATGGTGTGTTTTCGATCTCTGTACCATTATCATCAATAAAAACCTCTCCCAGGTCCCGAGAAGGATCTGTTAATCTGGTTAATGGAATACCGTCTACTCCTAACCGAAAATACCCAATCCCAAAGGATGTTATATCATTTATTCGCACTGCACCACCCACAAAATCCCAGTTAACAATACCAGAAAATCTTTCCGCATGCATGCCGTGGAATTCTATGTTTTTTATATTTACCATACCGGCGGGATTCCAGTAAATAGCAGTCACATCCCCGCTTAAGGCAGTAAATGCACCCCCCATACCAAACGGCCTTGCCCCAACTCCTGTTTCCAGAAAAGCACCCGCATACTTGGTAATGGTTATCCCACCAAAAAGTGGTGAAATGACCATTAAAAATACTAAAAAAATAATAAAAATAAATCTTTTCATAACTTCTACTTTATAATTTTACAACTATAATAAACATAGATAATTATATTAATAAAATCAAGTTAATTCTCTTATTCCCTATTAACTTTTGTTTTTATATGTTAATCTTTCATCCGGATATCTTAAATAATCATTTTTATCAGGAACATCCATATTTATTTCAGGGAAACGTGATTTTATGCTCTCTGCAAACCAGTAATCAAGTTCCGCATCCGATTCTGGACTTTTCCCCATGACCCTCTCCCAAACATCAGCCGATTCCATGCAAAAATAGACAAACAGATCAGTATCCTTTGATTTTAAATAATGGTATATCGTTTTATACATTTCAATTCTCAGAGGACGGGGATATCGCATTTTCCCGTCTAATCCGGAGATCATCTCTTCATAAATAATCTGATGTCCGGGAAATCTATTTTTCATTATTTTTTTCAAATCCGGCGGATAACGCAAACTACCCATACTTATCCAGGCTATTCTAGAGGAATCAACTGAGGAAAAAACCTGATTAATGACTTCTTTGTAAAGCTTTTCCCATCCCCTTACATACAATATGGGATCAAAATGAAATCCCAGCATAAATCCCGTATCCTGACATTTACGAGCTGCAGCAAGACGCTCTTTTAAGGAAGCTGACCCTGCTTCATATTTACTCACTAGTTCCTGAGGATTTAAGGACCAGGATACAACAGCATTATTAATAGGTAATTCCAGAATATTTTCAATAGTATCCGTTTTGGTTTTAAACTCAATTATAGTATTTTTCTTTCTGGAGAAAAATTTCATAAAATCTGTTGTAATCTCAGACAAGTAATCCAGTGCAAGGCTGTCAGTCAATTCTCCACTACCCATTCTGAAAAGCCGGTGTGGTTGTTTTTTCAAAAATATCTCAGCTTCTTTGAAAATTAAATCAATGTCAACATAAATGATTAAATATGCTGAACTCAGATAGTTTTGTAAAATACAGTAGGTACAGTCCATTGGACATTGAATTAATTGGTTGATTACAAAATATCGGCAGCATATATAAGGATCACCAGTACCAGGACATTGTTTTATTAGATCCCCTTTATGGGAAGTAATCAAAATTGTCTTCTTGCCCTGATTAATTGAACACCTATCTATATCATTACTATTAACTATCTCATAAGGCGCAGTACTATTTTTTAGTATCCTCTTGGTCAGATCAAAATCTTTTACTTTTCTATCAACTAATATTTTTTTTACGGAAAATCTCACCTTATACTATATCCAGCATTTGTTTAAAATTATTTTTTACTATTGGTTGAGAAAAATAATTTGCTAATGTCCCAATATCCTGCATTGAAGTAATGTGATTATTTATACTTACACCAGGCCTCTCAAGAGACGTATCCCAGGAGATCTGCATAAAATCCGGAGTATCCAATCTCTTTCGCAGCTGTTCAAGCTGATCATTCCATCTCTTGAGTTTGCCATATCTTCTGTACTGAAGCCTCTGTGTTATCTCTTTTGTCTTTTGATTTTTTGATAACTTATCATTTTTTAAGACATCATCAATATTTATATCATTAAAAATGTCACTGATGATCACAGATTCCTTTCCTGCTATATCCTCTGTAAGAGTCATCAATTTAGCAAGCTCTACGCTTCTGATACCCAGCTCAGCAGCTAAGTTGACAAAAAATATGTTTCCCTCTTCATTAAAGTTATGAAAAATCTCTGTCTGTTTTAAGGATATATCATATGCTTCAATATAATCCTGAACTTGCTTTGGAAGTTCTAATAATCTTAGCATTTTCTCTGCCACATTAATCTTTTCCGGGATATCAATTATTCTTAAGTAATATTTTTTCCCTTGCTCCCAATCAATTCCCAGTTTATTAAAAATTTGAATTATCTTTGCTTTCTCAATTATATTCAATGTGTGGTATGAAAGATGTTCTAAAATAAGATTCCGAAAACATTCCGCTATTCTCTTCTTTTTTACAATTCTTGCCGGAATAATTTTTTGACCGAGAGCCAAAGCACAACTTACCCGTTTAAACCCGGCCAGGATCTGATAACTCGTTCCCCTGAAAATAAGATAAACAGGATTAATAATTCCCATATCTGATATGGATTTTTTTAATATTTGAGAATAATCAGAAGAGGTAAAACGAAATTCTTCATCTTTCAAGATTTTTTCTAAACTTATTTCATGAATATTCATGTTAATTACCCTTTAAGAAAAAATAACAGCCTCTAAACTCTGTGATTGAATCATATCTGAAAATACGGTTAAATCATTAATGATTTTATCCGCTAAACTAAAATCCTGTTCCGGACTATGGGGACTTCGGAAACCCACACAAAACATCTTTGCAGATTTAGCTGCTTTCACCCCTGCAGTTGAATCTTCAATAACCAGAGAATTTTCAGGAGGTACCGATAAACATTGAGCAGCTTTAAGAAAAATATCCGGTGCCGGTTTAAGATTATTGACCTCAGAGCCGCTTACTACTGCCTTAAACCTATCCTTAATTTTAAATTTACTGATAACAGCGTCAACCAGCTGGGAACTTGAACTTGAGGCTAAGGCTAATGGATAATGTCGTTCTGTAAGGTATTCTATTAATTCTAATGCTCCTTTAATCGGGGTAACTTCACTGTTGTATAACTGTACTAAATTTTTTTTATGTATTGTAAAAAGTTCCTCCAACTCTACATCCAGAGAATATTTTTTGATTAAACTTTTTAGGAGCAATTTTGTAGACCGGCCCATAAACTCGCGATAATCCTTTTTTGTTACTTGTACTTTAAAAGGAGCCAAAGTCTTATTTTCTGCTTTAATATGCAAGGGCTCGCTGTCAGCTACCACTCCATCCATGTCAAAAATTACTGCATCAAACAAATTCTTCCTCCAATAAAAACTAAAAAATTTTCCAAAATCCCGGATAACTCTCATCCATAATTGAATGAAATGCAACTTCACTCTTAATACAACCTGAATGCTTTGTAACAAAAAAAATTTAAAAAAATTTTGATTAAAATTAGCTTCAGAGTTTGATGAAATAGCTTGTACCGGGAGCCGGAATCGAACCGGCACGTCCTATAAAGGACAAGGGATTTTAAGTCCCTGGCGTCTACCAGTTCCGCCATCCCGGTACATATTTTCACAACATGCTGAGGCGGCGAGCGGATTCGAACCGCTGAATAGAGATTTTGCAGACCTCTGCCTTAGCCACTTGGCCACGCCGCCAAAAAAAGAGCGGGAAACGGGACTCGAACCCGCGACAATCACGTTGGCAACGTGAGGCTCTACCAACTGAGCTATTCCCGCCTTATTTATCTTTAACCCTGTTCAAAATTTTATTTCTTTTCTTACGTAATGTTTTATGCCTTTTTCTCGCTAATTTTGATAGAATAAATGCCAACAAAACTAAGAAAAGAATAAACAAAAATTTCATTACTAAATATAATGATTATAACTCTTTTGTCAAGTAAAAAATCTACTTTTTTATTTTGTAATAAAATAATTATTATTGATGTCTTAAGCAAATTTTATATTGAAATTTGAGAAACTTTTCCACATAATAAACGTACATTAAATATTAATGACCAAAATTTTTTAAAACAGGAGAAAAAAATGCATTGTTTAAAAAAAGGAAAAATATTGTTTTTTACTTTAATTTTACTGCTATTTTATACTACTTTGAGTTCACAAACAATACCTTCAGAAGGACTCCACTCAATTACTCCGGATGAAATGAAGGAACATGTCTATTTCCTGGCTTCTGACGGAATGAAAGGCAGGAACACACCCAGTGCTGAACTTGACAGCTGTGCTGACTATATTGCCCGGGAATTTAAATCGTATGGTCTTACACCCCCGGATCAGTGTAAAGACTATTTCCAGTATTTTAATACACTTAAAACCCACCTATCAGAACCTAATATGTTAATACTCTCTTCTCAGGGAGGGAAAGAGGAATATGATCTGAAAAATGATTTTGTCCCACTTCATCTCACTGCAAATAAAAAAATCAACAATACTGATATTGTATTTGCCGGATATGGGATAACTGCTCCTGAGCTGCAATATGATGATTATAAAAACATTGATGTGAAGGGAAAAGCTGTCCTCATTTTTAAAGGAGAACCACAAAAAGACGACACTTCCAGTATCTTTAGCGGGGTTAAAGAAACTGATCATGCAAAGGTGAGAATTAAAGTGGAGAATGCCAGAGATCACGGTGCTGTATGTGTAATTCTGGCAAATCATCCCACCTCTGCATTCCGCCGTCCTCCCAATTACTGGCCCAGCCTGCTGAGACATCCATTGAAAGATGCAATCCCCTTAACTCTTGAGGAGTCAGTTGAGAAAAAAATTGTATGTGTTAATATTGGTAAAAATCTTACTGAAGATATTTTTGAGAATAGTGGACAGGATTACAGGACAATCTTTAAAAATATTGATACTGACCTCCAGCCACGATCATTTGCTATTAAAGGGAAGAAAATAACCATAGAAACCAATCTGGACGCTGATAAAACACCAACACAGAATGTAATTGGATACTTAGAGGGAAGTGATGATGAATTAAAAAATGAACTTGTGGCTATCGGCGCACATTATGATCATGTCGGTACCAAAAATGATACCATTATATACAATGGAGCAGATGATAATGCATCCGGTACAGCAGGAGTTCTGGAAATCGCAGAAGCATTTGGTTCCTGTACTACCAGACCGAAACGTTCTCTTCTGTTCGTTGCTTTTGCCGGAGAAGAAAAGGGATTATTCGGTTCCCGATATTACGCTGATAATCCTCTGTTCCCTATTGAGAATACAGTTGCAATGTTGAACCTTGATATGATCAGCAGAAATGACTCCAATGAGGTCGCCATAATTGGCTCTGGTACCAGTTCGGATTTAAAAGAAATCAATGAAAAGGTTAATAAAAATATAAAATTAGACCTCGTCTATGATCAGGAAATTTACTTTCGCAACAGTGACCATTACTCATTTTACAATAAAGATATTCCTGTGCTTTTCTATAACACAAAAGATACTCCTGATCTTCACCAACCAACGGATGATCCCGAGAAAATTATCCCTGAAAAAATGGCAAAAATCGGAAAATTGATCTTTTCAACCGCCTGGGTGATTGCCAGCAGAGCTGAGAGACCAAATTTTTCAGAAATAAAATAACTTATCTATACTTACTTCATATAATCTTTTTATATATTCTTTCTCATACAAGCTTCTTGTTTACAACCCCGGTTGTTTGAAAGACCCCGGGGTTTTTCTTTTGAGTAGATCAACAAATACTATATCCACATAATATTCGGAAATATGATACATGACGATTAATCTCTATTAGAACCAAAGCAGATGCTTCAAGAGTTGCGTACCATAATCACCCACACCCATTTATCCAAAGGACTATTTCTTTCCAACCACGCCTCCAACTTCCTGCCCCTTAAAGTCCGCCTTCCCCGCGATCAGCAGGCTGCCATCCATATGATCGACTAGGCTTTAAAGGGAAACATCTCCTTGAAACCAAAGTGGATGCGGAGATTGTGATACTAGTTTCCCGTAGTCAGAGCCCTCTTTTAATCAATGAGTATATAAATGTGCCCAGTACTCGGGACGGGAAAACGTAATCGGGTAGTATGAGTTTCCTGACAGTTAGAGGAATATCATCATCAAGCACGAGCGAACGTAACCTCAAAGGATGGATAGCAGTTACGAGCTCAACGTAATATAGAAGTATAAATGGTCATATTAAGCTTAATCAAAGGTTCGGGCGAATCTTCTTCCTTAGGAGTTTAAAAAAGTTACTTTTGAAGCTACTTTATTAGTATGTCACATGATTTATTGAAGATAATAGAAATAATAAGGTAAAAGTAGGTTTTAATTAGTTCATAAAAAAAACTGTTTGAATTTTTTTTTATTGAAATACAATTGATACATTCCGAAAAGTATCTTTATATATTAAAAAATTTATTTTGGGGGCAGCCCTGATCAAATTCTTATCCCCCCAAAAAAAACGGGAACAGACTATAACCCTGTCCCCGTTTAAACAGAACTTAGAATTAATTCGGATTTCTACCGCTTCTTAATAATAATATCACCACCACCTGTTCTCAATTTAATAAGGTCACCACCACCGTTAATTTCACCTTTACCCCAAATGATTTTACGTCCGAAACTTTCATCTTCATTTATTTTTAAAGGGAAATCAGAATCAATTTTATATTCACGTCCGTGACGCATTTCATATTCAATTTTTGCATCTATAGCTGCAGGCAGCTTTGCAGGAATATCAAGCTTAATATCACCTCCGCCGGTAGACAGCTGGACAGTATGATTTACTGAGAAGTCAGTAAGTGTAACTTCAGCGGAAACATCACCACCGCCGGTGGATGCTGATATGGCTCCTTTAATTCTTCTTAAATCTATTTCACCGCCTCCGGTGGAAACATCCAGTTCTCCCTCAATATCATCTATCTCAATACCACCACCACCAGTAGAAGCATCTATCTCAGCTGTAACATGATCAATACTAATGCTACCTCCGCCAGTTGACAAGTCAAATTCTCCTTTGGAATCACTGACTGTAATACTGCCTCCTCCGGTGCTTATATCCACATTGTCACCAGTTACTCCTTTTACTACCACACTGCCGCCTCCGGTACTGATATCCACATTTTTACCTGATCCTAAAACAGTTACACTGCCGCCGCCGGTAGACACATCAATATTGCCTCCTACATTTTTCACAGAAACACTCCCGCCGCCGGTTGAAACATCCACATTACTTTCGATGTCCGTCAGTTTTACACTGCCTCCCCCGGTTGAAGCATCAACATCACCTCGAAGCCCGGCAATATCAATGCTCCCGCCTTTGGAGTCGATATCGCAGCTAAAATCTTCCGGCAAGGTTATCTCAAATCTACTTTCAATCCAGCTCCGGTCGAATCCGGGACCACTGATGATTATTCGGTCTGCTTCTTTTCGCATGCCTGATTCAGATTTTTCCATGGCTGTCTCTGCTTCATTTCTGGAAAAAATATCCATACGTTTTTCTTCTTTTATTAAAACTTCTTTTTTTGTCCAGGATCTAATGGTTACATTACCCTGAATCTTATCCATTATCAAAATCCCGGTGTCACTTACCTGAAAACGTTTGGTAATCTCTCCCACCCAGTATTTTCCTTCCTGTCTTAATTCTTGTGCGGATACTACTGAGAGGAAAGAAAAACTTAACAGTATAACCAAAAACCTTATTGTTGTTTTTCTTGTAATCATTGTTTACCTCCTATTTATTGAATATTTTATAGTTTATGTTTTCAAATTTTTTTTTAGTGAATGCTCAGTGTTTTCATCAAGCTCTTCAAGCTTACTCCTGGCTTCGTACCGTATACCTGAATTTGTATCTTTAAATAAAACTGATACTAAAACATTTTTGATCTTCTGATTTATGGGAAATTTTTTAAGAATTTGAATGGCATGTAATCTTATCCCGGGATTCGGATCTGACTGCAAACTTTCAACCAGTGCATACTCCACTTCTTCTCTATTTTTCGCATTACGTAAAATCTGTACTGCTTTAAGACGAATATTATCCCGTTCATCATTCTTCAGAATATCTATGGCAGCCTGTATTAATCGGGGGTCATCTGCTGACAACTGCAAGGTTTCCCTGGTATTCTGCTGTACAACTACTTCAACCTTATCATCCTCCGGTGATAGAAATGATATCTTTTCAATACTGGTTGTACTACTGTCCAGAAAACGTTGTATTGATGAATCCTGATATCCTGAAATTGCCAGACCGGTTATAATTCCTATAAGAAAAAGAACAACTCCTCCTGCAAGTTTAAAGGCAAAATTTGTTGAAAATACTGATTGTATTGATTCCGCTAAAGAAAAGGAATTCTTCTCAGTTTCTGCTGTTTGCTGTTTCAGACTGTCTTTAAGTTTACTCCTTACTTTTTTTAATTCATGCTTTTTAGGAACAGGATATTTAGAATTCTTCATGATTTTATACATATTTCTTTCCTGAGCCAGACGATTGCGGCATAATTCACAATCCTGTATATGCTTCTCGATCCTGGCAATGTTATTGGAATCCAGATCACCTGTCAGATAAAAAAATAATTCTTGATCATTTATATGTTCTTTTTTCATTTATATCACCTCACTTTCTACATAGGGAGAAAGTTTTTTTTGCATATTTCTGGTAGCTCTGAAAAGATAATTTTTTATGGTTCCTTCCGCTTTATCAGTTACCTGAGCAATTTCCCGGATCTTAAGCTGATGATAAAAACGAAGGATAAAGGTTGTCTTCTGCATGGGGGAAAGGGTGTTTACTCCCCTTTTGATTTTTTCTTTGAGCTCCTGATTAAGTACGGTTTTATCCGGAGTGGGCAGATCATCAACCGGTTGCCAGGAAAAATCGTTTTCTTCATCTTCCAGGGGCATATGAGCTTTGCTTTTTCTCCGGTTACAGTAGGTAAGCGAACAATTGACTGCTATTCTGTAGAGCCAGGTAAAAAAACTGCTTTTCTGATTGAATGATGTAATACTCTTAAATGCTCTCATAAAAACCTCTTGATAGATATCCTCGGCATCCTGGGTATTTCCTGAAATCTGATAGGCAAGTGAAAGAATTTGTCGATCATACTTTTTTACCAGTTTCTCAAATGCCCGGGTATCTCCCTTTTGTGCTTTCTCAATTAATCCATTCATATACTTTCACTTTCTCAACTATTTTTTCTATTGTTTTGACTATGTACAATATAAAAAGGTTTGCATAAAAACATAACTTAATTGTATATTTAATCTACTAAATTAAAATTATTGCTTGCTTTATTTCACTTTGATTATTAGCTCTTTTTTTCTATTTTGTAATAAACACCATAGTTCATAAAAAAAACTGTCGGAAATGAATATTTGTACTGTGATCAAAACCGAAAAAACTTAAGCCACAGAAACAAACGAATTGAACACAGAAAAAACGTATGTAATCCGTGAAATTCTGTGTTTATCTGTGGCTAAAAAAAGTATCAACAGAACTGAAGGAGAAAACAATGAAAAAAGTAATTCTTATAATTATCATTTTATTGAGTTACAATGCAGGCTATTCCCAGTTTTCCCTGGATATGGAAACCGGCATGGTCTTCAGCGGTTATAACAATGTCAGAATTCCGGGAGACACCGGTACTCGTTTTTCTCTGTCCGAGGACCTGGATGCAAATTCAGCATTATTTTTCCGGGCACGGATCAACTATTCGATAAATCAAAAACAAACTCTTTCTCTGCTTATTGCACCATTAACCATTACTTCTGAAGGTCAGATCCCTAAAGATGTAAATTTTGAAGGTACAGTCTTTCCTGCCCAGGAAAAGATCGAAGCAACCTTTAGATTTAATTCTTACCGGCTTACCTGGCGATATAGAATCCTGCATAAAGAAAATTTCAGTCTGGGTTTGGGAATATCCGGAAAAATCAGAGATGCGGAAATCAAATTGAAAAGCAGTAACAATGAATCCAGTAAAACTAACGTTGGTTTCGTTCCTCTTATCAATTTCAGATGTCTGTGGCAGTTTCAGAAAAATTTCGGACTGATTTTCATGGGTGATGCTCTGGCATCTCCACAGGGCAGAGCAGAGGATATTCTTGTTGCTCTGAAAGGTGATATATCGGATAAGATTTCTCTGAAATTCGGCTACCGTATCCTGGAAGGCGGTGCTGATGTGGATGAGGTCTATAATTTTACCCTGATTCATTATGCAGTGGCAGGAGTGATAGTAAGTATATAAATCCTGTTTTCACAGGTGGACTTCACTTTTAAAATGGAGTCCACCTGTTCTATCCTGCTATCATTTTTCAGTCATCCCCATTTCCCAGTCATCCCCGAATGTTTCTGTCGGGGATCCACCCTGAAACCTCCACCCCTGGATTTCCGATAAAAACTTTCGGAAATGACAGGATTGGAATAGCCAAAAACCCCGGGTGTCTGTTTCTCAAGACCCCGGGTGTTTTGTTAAGATCCATTTACATCAAATTTATATATTATCAGAATACAAAAAGGATCCATTTTGATCTCAGAACAAGAATTAACGATGTATGATTTTCGATCTATATTATATCTACTGATCTGATAAACAATTTTCGTTTGTATTTTTTACTTCTCAAATCACATATCGTTAATCGTTTTCTTAAATCTATTGCCACAGATGTACACTGATTTTCACGGAATTAAAAAATAATTATAATCTGTGTTAATCCGTGTTCACCCCGTAGGATTTTTAAACAGTTTCAAGTTGTATGTTTGAAAACAAATTTATCCAACGGGGTGAATCCGTGGCTAATTTT
>JAWODZ010000080.1:0-13168 GCA_046483025.1 bacterium | reverse complement strand
TCCGCCAGGAGACTGCTTCCTCGGTCTTGAGAGACAGTCCTCCTCCCAGAGACGTGGTTGACTGCTGTCATTGCTGTAAATGGTATATATTTAGGACTTTTTTCGACAGTCTCGTCAGGTCTGTATTACATTTAACTGCCAATAGTCTCATATACTGAAATCACTTCATAAAAATCATCTTCTTTACCTGCACCATGCTCTTCCCGGAACCACTGACAGGATTGGCTACCAACCGATAAAAATACATTCCGGAAGCCATGGGATGTCCGTTCTGATCTCTACCTCTCCATGTTGCTGTATGAACTCCCGCTGACAAGGTTTTTTGGACCAAGCAAAAGATCTTACGACCAGTCAAATCATACACTATTAATCGTACTTCTGCCTGTTCAGAAAGATGAAATTCAATGGTGGTTTCCGGATTGAAGGGATTGGGATGGTTCTGTTTCAGCCTGAAAGCTTCCGGTACTTTCAGGGTTCCTGAATGTAGGATCCCTGTTTCCGCTTCACTTACCAGTTCTGTTAATACTCCAAATCCATCTATATGATACACACAATCAGATTCATTCTCGAAACCGACTAAGGCTGCATATTCTAAATCTTTATTGCTGTCCCATATTCTGAAACGGATGGTATCATTCTCTAAAAATCCATCCACTGTATCTGCAGTTTGGACATCATCGCCCCATACTGTGATCGCTGTGTTCTCTCCCTGCCATACTCCTGCACCACAGCAGAGGCCAGCGTAGTTAAACACTCCTATTTCATCCCCTGGACTTAGCAGAGTTCCATCCCAGTATTGAGGTTCAATAGAACTCGGCACCACCACTGTACAATTCTGACCTGTATTGGAGGTAAACTGAAAATGCTGGGTATCTTTGAAATCATCTGATGGTGAAGTATTCTTATTGGCATAGTCCGGAATGACCTTAGGACTGTTTACATCCGGATACACAAGTGTTGCTGCAGCACTCAGGTATACTTTATACCCTTCCCCGGGTTCCATGTCACCTATGGTATTAATATCATACGCCGGTATATATGTATTACCGTCTCCGTTCTTGGCAATAATCAATTCTGCATTGATACTGGCTAAAGCTTCAGCTGCATCCATAGAACTATCTGGTAGATAACTGATCATACTCCAGCCGCTCTCAAGATTAATCGGTGTGCTGGGATCAACAGACTGACCTGAAACTGTCAATTCTACGGCCTCATTTAAATAACCTTTGTAACCTAAGCGATAATCCATATTGCCAATATTATTGATCCCGTAATCTGGGACATAGGTTTTACCGTCACTGTCCTTGATTATCACTATTTTATCTCTTATATCACTCATTACCGAATCAATATCAGCATATGAAGGATCAATGTTGACAGAAAACATATTCCAACCCTGAGATAAATCAATTGTACATTCTACTGCATCGGTTACATCAAACTGACTCAGCACCATAAATGCATCTGCTGTATAGTTACCCGTCCCTTGAGAATAAGCAACCATAACTGTGCTCCACTCTTTAGATTCACTTAAACGATACACCCTGTAACTGATGGTCTCGCCGGACTGAAAACCATCTACTTCACCTGTCTGACTGTCATCTCCCCATACAGTAAGAGAAAGATTTTCTCCCTGCCATTGTGCATACCCGCAGCATAACCCGGCAGGAGTAAAAACTCCGATATAGTCTCCATTAATCAGCGGAGTGCCGTCAATATTCGGATCTGCTTCTGTAGGCAGTACCACAGTTGCATTGTTCCCGGTCTCAACAAAACTCCACTCTGCAGGTAAGTTTTCCTGTTCTTTTGTAATAAATACCATTACTTCCTGATTGCCGGCATTTGAAATTATTTGTAACAACCCGGTGTCACTGTTACTGCTTAATTGGCTGCGATCTACAGTAACTGTTACTGAATCATCTCCGCTGCCGCTGGAAGGATCTATTGCAGTAACCCATGGTTTATCCGGTGTTTCTGATACACTCCAGGTTAAGGTGCCTCCTCCGGTATTCGTTATACCAAAACTCAGTTCATCCATGGAAGTACCAAAATTTAAGGTATCAGGATCAACTAAAAGTACGGGGGTAACTGGTTCTCCGATGGTGAAAGGACTGTTACTCAAATCATATGGACTGCCGTCAGATGCATCTTCTATTTTAATAATACAGTTATCACTTTCCGTATTGGGAACTGTCCAGGAATAAGAACCTGAATTTTCAATATCTGATGCTATGGGCGGATCCACCCAATTACTTCCCCCGTCAATCGAATATCTGATTGTTACATTTTCAATGTTATAAGCTGCCATTGAACTAAATGAACTCCAGGTAATATCATGAACCGAACCGGGAGCCCACTCTTCACCCCCGTTCGGGCTTTGAATTGTTATGGAAGTCAAGGTAAGGTAAGATTTAACTGTATCAACATTGGAATATTGTGAGTTACCATATTCATTATAGGCTAAAACTCTGAAATAGAAAGTTTGCGAGAATACAGCCGGTACATCTGTTTGATAAGAGGTTACATTTGCATTGAGAGTATCAATTTTATACCAGACAGAGGGAAAAGCAGGAGACACTTTTCTTTCAACAATAAATCCGGTTTCATTATCAGCATTGTCTACCCAGGTCAGATGAACCTGTTCGGGAATACGATGAGCTACCAGATTGGTTGGAGCTTCAGGAAGATTGCTGTCCATAACATAACCGACAGTTCTCACCATAACAATACTATTATCATAAACCTGCCCAACTGCATTGGCATAATGAATATCTGCCCATTGTAAAGCTTGACTGTAAGTATCATAAAATGCATATTTCTGGGAAGTTCTATCATACCCCACCATGGGAATCCAGTGATCACCTCCCTGATCCATATTTGTATCAATAGTCAGAAAAATAGGAATATTTAAAGCAAACACAGAATCTGCAAAATCACAAAAATCTTCCACATTAATTTCCCAGTCACCTCCAGCATTTTCCTGCCAGAAATATCCATCATTAATCCAGGCATCTCCATAAGCGCCATATTGATCCCAGGTATTATTACTAATTGAATATTTAGGTGAGACATGAATCATAACTTCTAATTCATATTCTCGATCCTCAGCATAATCTTCCAGACCTGATTTGATTTTGTATTGAGAACCGAAACCATCATTATTTGTATCCATGAATTCACTCCCATGTAATACCCAGGCAGTATTAAGACCTTCATCCACTCCCTGTCCAGGATCTGTCAATAATCCATTTTGAGTGGGGAGATTATATACATGCTGGAAATAAGCCAGAATCATTGCTCCGGTTGTTGGACCACAACCCACAAATGCTCCGCTTTGTTTATATGATACAGTATTGTACGGATAGGCAGGAAACAGATTTAAACTTTGAATATAGTTACCACTGTCTTCTGTTTTTTTACTTTCCTCATTAGAGTAGGTAGAATTACCAGCAGAATTATAAGCACGGACTCGATAATAATAAGTAGTATTGGGGCTCAGACCTTCATCACTGTAAGAAGTCTGATTGGCTGAAACGGTTGCGATCTGAGACCAGCTGCCTTCTAAAATAATTTTTCCATTCTTAAGAGGTAATGATTTTTGCAAAATAATTCCTGACTGAGAACCACTGTCACCTGAGCCGGTTTTACGTTCAATTTTAAATCCTGTCTCATTATCAGAGTTGTCCTGCCAGGAAAGACCAATTTCTGAGCTGGAAACTGCTGTTAATGTGAGATTACCGGGAGCTGCCGGAGCTTGAATTTGAGTACCGCCTATAGGAGTAACATCATCCAGATATACTCCCCCGTCAGCACCTTTTGACATTCTACCCCAAAGATTTACAAATATTTCTTTTATGGTAAAATTACTGGGAAAACCAGATATACCGGACCAGTCAAATTCAAAATGATTCCATGACTGGGTGGAATAATGAGTTAGAGCCTGAGCCTGACCGCTGTAAAAATACCGATCCTTTGCCTGATCAGAATCGTATACTTTTACATATAAATTACAGTAGAGGGTTCCGTCTGTTGACATTCCATCTGCTATTTCTACTGAATACCCATCCGCTGTCTGCCAGGTATTGTTAGAAGACAGGTCCGGTGAATGATACCGCATTATCCACCAGGTAGCACCTGAATTACTGACACCATGAGCAGAGGAAGTAAAAATCCCTATTGATCCGTTATTGTCACCATTAGTATCACTAAATGGTATATTGGGATAATTAACCTGATCATACCAATTAAATACAAAATTCGACTGAAAAGGCCCATCCCCGTCTTCATCATATGCTCCCTGCATAGTCCATCCCTGAGCTGTACCATCATTGAAATCAAATGCAACCGAACTTGCCGGACCCGCACCCATTTCAGTAAATTCAATATCATCAACATTATTTTCCATCCACTTTGTATTAATGATAACCATTTTTATTCCATCTGAATTATTAGAATATTCAACCTCTAAAAAACTGCTTTGACTCTTAGGAACTATTTCTGAATATAAAGGATTAGAAGGGTCATAATCTTTGAAAAATTTTACTGACATATAGGCATCGTCATAACTGCTCCCCTGCATTGGTTGTGAATCATGACTCACTTCAATTTTGACCCTCTCTTTTAAAGAACTGAACCTTATTACTACTCTTCCAGATTCATCACTCTCATTCAAAGAGGAAATCTGGGGTGAGAAAAACAGCATTCTCCCCATACCCTGTGTATTAGTTACCCACATCTCTCCTTTTGCTATAATAAAATCAGTGCCCATTGCCTGATCAGTTAAGGTATTATTTGGTCCTCCGTTATATAACTTAGTTCCTACAACACTATTCCATTTTGAGTCTTCAAAATTAATGGTTCCTGACTGGGTATAGGCAGTCCGGGTTGAACCCATTAAGATAATGATAGATAAAAGCAGACACTTATACAATATATTTGCCTTCATTTTATTCTCCTCCTGATTAAACAATTTATTAATAATACAAACAAAAATGGCTCATCTTCATGTATCCTTAAGAAAATATACCATAACAATTATATTTTTTACAGTAAAATTAGGATTAATGTTAAACTTTACCAATAAGTTCTGAAATATAAGGAGAGATAATCCTCATGTCCCTACTATTTTATACTAATAGTTTAGTAATCGGATCATTAATATAGTAATTATTAATAGACGAATAACAGGAATTAAATATCTTACTGTATAAAACGGGAAGGTAAGCCAGAAAAAATTTAAAATTTACTATTTACCCCCTCTAATAATAAAAAAATGAAATTTCTGATAAGAATTTATTTATTATAATATAAATTATAAAGTATTAAATGAAAAAGTCAAGAGGAAAATAATCACTCAATAATTTCTCTCACCTTATCATTTCTGCCTAATTTATTCCAAACCAGGATTAAATTTTTTCTCAGTATATCACTGTTTTTGTGAGCACGGTACAGTTGTTCCCATCTCCTGGCTAACTGATCAAGTTTTCCGGTTTTTTCAGCAAAACGAATAGCAGACTGATACGACTCCTGATTGGTAAAATCCAGCTCGACTATTCGCAGACAGGTAATAAATGCGGCTTTGTCATTTCCAACCTGTTCATACACTCTTGCCAGTCCCTGCTGTCCATCTATTGACCTGGGATTAAAAGATAAAAATTTCTTATAATATATTTCTGCCTGAGCAAATTCATTTTGTTTAAAATACATATCAGCTAAAATGCGTAAGATTATCGGTGCATGCGGATATTCATCCAGAAGAAGTTTAAGCTGTCTTTCCAGAGAACCATTATTCTGATCCGGTATCCAGTTATCTGTAATACTGTTTAGAATGCCCTGTAACTCTTTAAATTCATCTGCAGTTTTAATATTGTTTTCATTTAGATTAAAATTAACATCCACTGATACTGATGATTTTAATTGTTTTTCTTT
Organism: bacterium; assembly: GCA_046483025.1. Classification (GTDB taxonomy): domain Bacteria; phylum Zhuqueibacterota; class QNDG01; order QNDG01; family CAYUAG01; genus CAYUAG01. The sequence continues at coordinate 7,240 of JAWODZ010000080.1, read as the reverse complement.
TACTGCAATTTCTTCAATAGATCTCTGCAGGGCTAAAGACTGAAACACCTGAGCTCTATCCAAGTTTCCCATCTTTTTATGTATCAAAAAAAGCTGGAAAGCAGAGAAGGCAGTACCCCCGTTTTTCTCAGCATCCTCATATTTTTTTCTGGCTTCCTGTGTTTTCCCCAGCTTTTGCAATACTTTTGCCTGGGCAATATAAGGCTGGGGGGCATCCGATACCAGCGCTGCCCATGACTGAAAATACTCAAGTGCTTTCTGATAGCAATGAATATCTGCCGCAGTTCTCCCGGCTGGTTCCAGAGCATTGATATTATCAGGTTGTCTTTCAATAATTTTCTGGTAAATAATTAACGCGGAATCTGATTTCGATTCCTTTTGATATGTATGTGCTATAAAAAACAGACATTTAATAGACTCAGGATGTTTTTCCAAATACTTATAAAAATAATTTCTGGCTTTCGGCCAGTTCTGTTCACTTTCATAGGTTTGAGCAATTTTCAAATACAATGTATCAGCTTCCGGATACTGATCTAACATATCAATATAGGTTTGTCGTTCCCGGGCAAACTGACCGGATTGCTGCTGAAGAGAGGACAATTCTCCATAAATCTGCATATTTTCAGGAAATTGTTCTTTCATTTTATCCAGATCACTCAAGGCTTCTTTTGACTTTCCCAGCACATTTCGTACTTTGTTTAGATCTAAACGGGCTTCTACATCATCAGGATTTTTTTCTACATAGACCTTTAATATCTCTTCCAGTGTTTGAAAATCTTTCTTTTGTACATAAATATACTTTTCTATTTCCATAAGCTGTTTAAATGTACCAAACCGTTTACACGCCTCGTTTATAACCTCCAAAGCCTGTTTATACTTGCCATCCTTTGCATAGGCCAGAGCCAGGGGGGAATATCGTTCTTTATCATTATGATCAAGTTCAAGTGCTTTTTTAAAATAGAGAGCTGCTTGCTGCCAATCAGAACTCTGGGCTTTTTGTACACCGGCATTATGATAGGCATTGATCAATGAAATACGTAATTTTTCATTTGGATTTATTGAATATAATTTTTCAATCCATACAGCTGCCTCTGAATACAGAGAAGCTTTCCAGAATAAATCGGCATAAGAAGCAAAAAGAGTGATGTCATCAGGAAAGTATTTTTCAGATGTTCGGGCAGTAAAAGCTGCAGAGTCCGATTTTCCTGAATTAAGATAAGCCTGAGTTAGCACTTTCCATGATATACTGTTGTAAGGGTTCTCTTCAACCTTGCGCTTCAGATCAGGAATAAGAGACTGATGGTGATCTTTATCAATAGTGGTTTGAGTAAAACAAAATGTTGAAATTAATAGTATCGTTACAGTAAATATTAATGTCTTGTTTATTGTTTTCATACCTATATAAAATAATTAATTGGAAAGATTTAAATAATATATAATTGTAATGAAGCCAATGAATTCTGTAGTTATACTATTTTCACTACATTCCAATTGTATAAAATTACCTGTCTGCCTTCTGAGGTTTACTGTTTTTACTTTCATTGCCAGAGGAGTCCACTGCCCGGATACTATACCAGAAATCTTCTCTGCCCTCTTTATCAAGGAACTCTGGGGTATCGAGCGCAACTGAACCAATCCTAATAAATGTTCCAGTTGGTGAAGAGGAACGATATACGCGATACTCTTTAAGATCAAAATCTACTACTCGTTCCCAGGAAATCTGCATACCTCCTTCAGTTTTCTGTACAGCTACATACTGAACCCGGGGCGGAGGGCTGAAATCACGGAAAAACACAGCATTGGAAACCGCAGGTTCACTCCGGTTGCCAGCTGTATCCAGGGCTACAATATGATAAAAATATTCTTTACCTTTGGAAAGATTAGTATCTCTGAATTTTCTATTAATTTTTGAGAAGTACCCCACAGAATCAAGTGCAGAGTCACTTCCCCGATACACTACATACCCGGAAACATCCAGAGAAGGAGAACTGTTCCACTTAAGCGTAAGTGCTGTGCCATGATCATTTTCGATGATAATAGCTCCCGGAGCTGCAGGAGGTTCGTTATCCGGAACAGCAACCCAGACATACACCCGCTTACTCTGATGCCAGAGGGTATCTAAAGCAGCCACTGCATAACAATACCGTTGACCCGGTATTATTTTATGATCCGCTTCGCCATGATCTATAAAATTTGTTTCTTTGATAGGATCAGGTGTCAGATATACCTGATTATGCCTGTCCTCTGATAACCCGCGAAAAATCCGGTATCCCAAAAGATCTTCATCTTCAGGAGCAGTCCAGGTTAAAATAACGTTATTATCCTTAACAGTAGCTTCAAAATTCTGAGGAATCCCGGGAGGAGTTCTGTCTGTGGGAAATGCTGATATCCGGTTAGAATGTCTGCTTTCATTACCTGCTGTATCCAAAGCAGAAACAGCATAGTAGTACTGCTGGCCAGTTACACAGGTCAAATCAATAAAATGTGGTTGGTCATAGGGTATATTATTTGTATTGAGCATTATTGAATCTTGTTCAACACCTTTCCAGCGATACACGTTGTAAGCATGGATATCGAGTTCTGGACTAAAATTCCAGACAAGCTCTACTTTATCCTCTGAAGGCAAGGTCACCAGTCCAGCTGGTGGTGCTGGAGCTATAATATCCTTTACTTTTATAGTTACTTCCTCGGTTGCTTTACTTTCCAATCCAGAAGCATCAACTGCAGTCATTTTATAGATATATTCTTTCCCTATATCCACTCTGGTATCAATATACTGATAGTCAGTATTATCCAGCCGAAGCAGAACTTTATCATCAAGGCGCTCAAAATCGGTTCCGGACGTTTTTTTATACATATAAAATTGAACCGTCATATCCTCTGCTCCCGGCTGCCAGCGGGGATAATCCCATTTTATTTTTACTGAACGCTGCTGCTGCTGATACAGCACTTCTTGAGGAGGATGCGGCAGTCTCTCAGTGATCTGAATTTCCTTATCAATAGTCTGCACTATTTCCCCTTCATCGGTTATTACAATTCTATACCTATAGGTTTCACCTGGTGTATGGGCGCCAGCCTTATAAAATCTGCCTAAAGCTGTTCCCACTCTATGAAAAAGCATTATATATACCGTACTGGCAAACCGGTCGGTACGAAGGCGGAGCAGCAATTCCTGAGGAGAAGATACTCCTAAAGAATTCTGAATAAAATGATAATTTCCACCCAGTATATCTGCAAAAATGATTGGATTCAATACAGGTTTTATGGGTTCTTCAAAAAGCCTGATATACTCTTCATCATCAGCACCTTTTCTCTCAATATAAAATCCCTGTCCTATCTCCGGATTCTCTTTTAAGAAAATATAAACTGTATCCTTTCTGACTGTCAGGTAGCAGTTCTGTCTTTTTTGCCCGTAGAGCTGAAATGAAAGGTTTAAAAATAATAATAGTAAAATAATTCGTCTCATGGTTTTATCCTCTAAGAAATAAATATCAATTTTGCTCAGATTCTAAGACTTCGACATTGAGTATATTCAAATCTCCGTCAATATTAAATTTCAATTTATATATGCCTGACTCTTTTTCACGGTATCTATCCACACTCTTTACTTCAATATAATAATCCCAGGCAGTAGCCATCATCTTTGTAAAATGACACTCAAATACCGGATTAGACTGGTTTTCAGTGTAATAAACAGACCATTCCCAGGCAGGATAACTGTATCGGCCATCTTCAGTAACAATAATGGGTGTATCGGAGCCATGATATGCGGACATTATCACAAGTGCTGTTTTACTGTCAATAGAGGTGTTTTCTACTTCAAACCGCAATATATTTGTATTTGCATCAGGAGGCTGCCGTAAATCAAGAAGTCTTATAACCGGAGTTGCCGGTTTAGGCCTGAAAGACTGTTCACATATATCCGTTACTCCGTTTGTATTAATTGCTTTAAGAGCCACAAAACATTGCTCCGGTAATCCCAATGTAGGCTGCTGAATAATGAGATCCTGATTCAATTGCACCTGATCAGGAGTGAAATCCATACTTTCATTTGAAGATGGAAATACTCGTATATCATAGTTACCAGAAGCACTTCCCAAAGCATATTGATACCCGACAAGATTGGGGCTATCATTGAAACCGGTGGATTGTATTGGTAAAGCCAAGGATTGTCCATCAGGCTGTCTGATTTCCGTAAACATCGGTACACAGGGTAATGTCAACTGCTTTTGATAGACACCAGATTTTTCATTTTCCTTAACATACCAGGTAGATAAATGATAAAACTCACCTACTTCCAGATTATCGCTTAAACTGAATCCAGTATTGTAATCACCATTAACCCCAAGCTCAAATTGACCGGTTAAAATATCATCATTATTCGGACTGGACCCCAGCCTAAAATGCATAGTAAGCTGTCCGCCAAAACGATAAATATCTTCAAAAACTCCCTTGAATTTCAGTATAGTACCATTACTCACTCGGGTAAGAAAAGCATCTACCGGTATGGACGGATACGGCATATATCCTTTCTGATGAGTAACTGATTCACCCCTAGTGCTAATAGCTTTAATAGAAACCAATACAAGTTTTTTTAGCGGCAGCTCTGAAATATGAACCGGCAATTCCAGATATTCATCCATAACCACCTCCTGGGGAGTAAAATCATAATCAGATAAACTGACAGGAAAAGATCGTATAGGAGTTTTACTTTCATCATTCAGAAATACACCACATTGATATCCGGCTATGGTAACTTCAGGGCCAAATCCACTGCTCAGCATGTGTACCATCAGATTACCGGCATCATTTTTCTTTACCTGATCGAACATCAGCGGCGGCGGTACACTTAAAACAGTATCATAGTAAGCGGATTCCTCAGCACTGCCTGTAACGTTCATGGCGGATAAATATAATTCTGTATATTCACTCACTTGATCCGGCAGAGCGAACATGTTGAATCCTTTTTTGCCATAACTTACTGAAGAATAAAGGTTATTTTCATATATATCATCTTTGCCTTTTTCGCTGCCGATCATGAAATGAATACTTGAATTCGCCTGCAGAATGGGATCATCAAAATACCCCTGGAGTTGAAGCAGATATGATTGCACCAGTTGATGACGGGTAATTTGACCGGTAATTTTTGGCAGTGGAGGTATAGGCTCATAGCGTACCTTATTCATGGCAACATTACCGTCTGTGCTGCGTGCTCTTAGCTTTACCAGTATTGTCGGAGCCATATCTTTTGCCAGAAGCGGGAGTTCCAGCTGTTCTCCGGTTTGAACCTGATCATTGGAAAAATCCGCCTGCAGCGGATCCAGCGGAAACGGCCGGATAATATTCTGGTTTTCTTTGAAGATACTCTGAATTTCAAACTGATAAGAAGCTGATTTCCTCCCGTTAAATGCAGGTGATGTAATCGGGATAACAAGATAGCCTTCCTGATTTTGAGTAACCTGAGTAAACATGGGTGGATCAGGGGTCGTAAGGGAAACTACCACAGAATCTGATTTTTCTCTTTGATTGTCCATCTTTCGGGTTACAGAGCGGGCAGTAACATACACCCGACCTCCAAAAGTAAGACTGTCCGGTAACCGCATGCTGTTGGTTAAAGAATTTTTGTAACTGGGACCAAATAAATAGCCAATACTTCCAAGTTCACTGCCGTTTGCAGTAGTACCAAATCTCACATTAACTGTAAAATCTGTTGGGTGAGGATCCGTTTTTATTTCAAATCTTATCCTTGCATAAGTGTCTGAACCAGGAATAGAAACATGTTCCACAGATGCCTCTAATACCGGTTTATCGGGCGGAAAAGCAATAAAACCAACATCAGTGCCTCCAAAGACTCCGGAATTATTAACACCGGTTAAATACACGCCAATCCACATCCCCCGGACATCCAGAGAATCATGATTAAGGGGGATAACCAACTTTTTGCCTGGATAGACAGAGTCAGCCGGAAAATCAACCTGTAAGGCATTTTGGGGTAATGAACGTATGATCCTCTGATTCTTAAAATAATCTATTAATTTATAGTTATATCCTGCAACTCCGCTTTCCTGATCTTCGGAAAGAGTAACTATATTCAAGATAATATTACCATTATCATCCTTTCCGGCAATGTTTAAAGAAGGTGCTGTTGGTGCCGTCTCATCCTTTTGGCGCGGTATGCTGACTACTTTTACTTCTCCAAAACCATTATTGTTGGCTGCATGCAGATTGCGTGCCCGCAAAGCCAACTTCATACCAGCTTTAAGAGGACGAATACCAAGATCTATATGAACAAAATCATTCTGTTTATAGCTTTCGTGGTCATATATTGGTAAAGCAAAACTATCAATGGTCTTCCAGGAAATGCTGTCCGGATCCTCAGTTGTATAGTAGAGTTTGTATTGATAGGCTGCCAGGGTATCAATACGTACATTCAAATTGGGATTACTGTTTTCATCAGAAAACCAGTCCCGGGCCTGTCTGCACTCAAAAATAACCCGGTTCTCACCATATGGTCTGATTAATTCCATCTGAATATCATTTGGAAAATGAGGAGGAGTATGGTCAATATACAAAGGTGGAGATTCTTCTGTACAGCGAACTTGTCCTTCAGCATCGTATCCGGCAATTTGAACTATATAAGGTGAAGTTGTATTGGTATTCAGATTCAAATCCCGTATGGTGACCTCAGTTAACGTACCGGTTGTAGTCCAGTCCACAATTGGATTTCCGGGGGAATCCTTTTTATAAACCCGATACCGATATTCAGCAAAGGGACTGGGTCCTTTACTTGTGTTGACTTCCCAATCAACATGAATCTGAGACTCAGCATTTTTAAAATAATTAACTCCTCTTTTTGCATAATTACGGGGGAAATCTATTGAAGCTATAACATAGTCATTGCTGGAATAAGGAGTAGTTTCATTAATAGTTGAAGATGATTTGTTAACACTTTTTTCTAAGCTGAGATCCACTACCTGACCAGCTACTTCATATCCCGCTTTATTGCGGACCCGGGTGCGAACTTCATACTGTTGTCGGGTTGGAGGCCAGCTAACCGGCAGGAAGAAATCAAGACCGAAGTGATGGAGATCTCCAACTGACTGAAAAAGATTGGTACCTTCTTCAGCAATACTAAAAGCATGCTCGGAGATATCCTGATTTTCAGTCCAGTTAAAGTCGACTGTAATGGGTGTATAGCGTTTTTGAGCGTCGGTTCTGCTGGCTGAGAAACTGGACAAGC
>JAWODZ010000039.1:0-2658 GCA_046483025.1 bacterium | reverse complement strand
GCTGGTCCCCTACTGCCAATCAACCGGTCTGGGATGCAATCATGCAACGTTTACCTGCTACTTTGGAGCTCGTTTTTTATTCGGTCATACCGGTAATTTTGATTGGAATATGGCTGGGTGTTATTTCTGCTGTTAATCATAATAATATGCTGGACCAGACCATTCGGGTTACGGCTATTATTGGCTGGTCCTTGCCTACTTTTATATTTGGTTTGTTGGTGTTATTTATATTTTACGGTATTTTAGGTTGGTTGCCACCGGGAAGATTGAGTACCTGGGCTCAATATATTGTCTATGCCGGAGAAGGATTTAAAAATTATACCTATTTCATTACCATTGATGCATTGCTCAATGGCCGTCTTGATATTTTTGGGATGCTTTAAAACATTTGATTGGACCAATTATTACCCTGTCTTATATTTCCTGGGCTTTTTTGTTGCGTATTACCCGTTCCAGTATGCTTGATACATTGCGAAAAGATTATATTCGAACTGCCCGTTCCAAGGGGGTTGACGAAAAAACGGTCATCTATCAGCATGCCCGTAAGAATGCCCTAATACCGGTTGTAACAGTTGCGGGAATGATGATTATCAGGATGTTGGGTGGTGTTGTTATTACTGAGACTGTATTTACCTACCCCGGATTAGGTTTCTGGGCTGCTTCGTCTGCCCAACAGCTGGATTATGGTTCTGTAATCGGATTTGCTTTATTATTTGCCTTTCTTATGGTTATTGGTAATTTAATTGTAGATGTTTCCTATGCTTTGATTGACCCCAGGGTTAGATTGGAGTAGCTGTTAATATGAATCGCATTATCAAAAAACTGCTTAGTAATTCAACATCACTGATTGGTTTAATCCTTCTGTTTATTTTTATAGTTATTGCCATTTTTGCTCCCTACATTGCACCCCCCCTGTTTCCTGACCCTTATCAGATTCCCAGGATGTCCTGGGATACAGAGCCCCAGCCACCCGGATTCCCAATGGCTGATGATATGAGATTTGTTTATGAAAGTATGGGAGAGCCCATAATTCGAGATAAAGCCATATTTGGCACTGCTCAGGGAGGGTATGATATTTTTTATGGATTGATATGGGGAACCAGGACAGCTTTTCGTATCGGAATTATCACCGTTGTTTTTGCTATGATAATCGGAGTAATCTTGGGTTCTATAGCAGCCTATTTTGGCGGCTGGTTGGATGAATTTTTGGTGCGGATAACCGATATCTTTCTTTCCATCCCATTTCTGGTGGCCGCTATGGTACTAACTACTATCTTGGGCAGGGGTCTGGATAAGGTGATGATAGCCCTGGTTTCTTTTGGTTGGATGGGCTATGCTAGGGTAATCAGGGGAAGCATTTTATGTGTCAAAGAAGAAGTTTATATAACAGCTGCCAGGGCGCTTGGCGTTAGAGATTACAGTATTATCGTGCGTCACCTGCTTCCCAATACTATATTCCCAGTATTAGTTCAAGCCAGTATGAATATCGGCTCTATGGTTATTACAGCTGCTGCCTTGAGTTTTCTTGGTGTTGGGGCCCCTATGGGCTATGCTGACTGGGGACAGATGGTCAGTTTTGCCCGTAACTGGATTATCGGTTCACCTGGAAATGCTGGAGAATACTGGTATGCAGTATTTTTTCCGGGAGTGTTTATAGTTCTCTTCGTTCTTTCCTGGAATCTGGTAGGAGATACTCTCAGAGATATCATGGATCCTCGTTTAAGAGGTGAGCTGTAATGAATAATACTAAATCAAAAATATTACAGGTTAAAGATTTAAAAACCTATTTTTTTACTGAAAATGGAATTGTGAAAGCTGTTGATGGAGTTGATTTTGAAATATACCAAGGTGAAACCCTGGGACTGGTTGGTGAATCAGGCTGTGGAAAGAGTGTTACCGCTTTTTCCATCGTAAAATTACTTGATTACCCCGGCAAGACGGTAGACGGACAAGTTTTCTATAAAGGTAAGGATTTATTAAAAAAAAGCGAAAAACAGATGCGTCAGATTAGAGGAAAAGAGATTTCTATGATTTTTCAGGAACCAATGACTTCTCTTAATCCTGTTTTTACCATCGGATTTCAAATAACTGAAGCCTTAAAAGTGCACTACAAAATAAGTAAAGCAAAGTCTCAGGAAAAAGCAGTTCAGCTTTTGGAAAAAGTAGGAATTCCAATTCCGGAACAACGAATCAACGAATATCCTCATCAATTAAGCGGGGGTATGAGACAAAGGGCTATGATTGCCATGGCCTTGGCCTGTGATCCGGCTTTATTGATAGCTGATGAACCAACAACATCATTGGATGTGACTATACAGGCACAGATATTGGAATTAATGAAATCCCTTTTAAAAGAATTCAACAGTTCATTAATTATGATAACCCACGATTTAGGAGTTATTGCCGAGATAGCAGATCGCATTGCAGTTATGTATGCCGGAAAAATTGTGGAATATACTGACACCCGTTCTATATTTTATTCTCCTCTTCATCCTTTGATAGAATATTTTAAAAGGGAGCATAAGAACTTTCCGTTGTTTTATTTGAATTTATCACTATCTCAGCCACAACAGAAAATTCAATTTATGAATTCATATTTATCTGATAATTAATAAATGAAAAAAAATTTATCTATTGCAATTGGTTCAGATCACGCGG
>JAWODZ010000228.1:0-4986 GCA_046483025.1 bacterium | reverse complement strand
GATGGAAACATGTCTGACTGGGGTGATGAAGTACGTAATTATACCTATGTCAATGCCGGGTCCTATCATATAAAAGCAAAAGCACGATGTAAAGTTCATACTATGGTTCAGTCAAATTGGTCACCTGCAATGACAGTTAGTACTACAGGTCATACTCTTCAGATTTCCATTCAGGGATCAGGGACAGTATCCCGTGATCCTGATAAAAATTCTTACAATCATAATGAAACAGTAATATTAACTGCGTATTCCTCTTCTGAGTATCAATTTGATCACTGGGAAGGGGATGTATCCGGTACAAATCCTGAAGTTGACTGTATAATGGATGCTGATAAAGAAGTATCTGCTTATTTTTTGGAGATTCCAGAATCTGTTTCAGCACCTTCCATTCCGGAGGGCCCCATTACTGGTCAGGTAAATCAGGTGCTGGGCTATACAGTCAGCGGAGCTGAAAGTAATCTGGGGCATGAACTGGAATACCGTTTTGACTGGGGAGACGGGAGTTTTTCTGCATGGAATGGTCAGACTCAAAATTACAGCTGGCAGTCTGAAGGGAATTATCAGGTAAAAGCTCAGGCCAGATGTACTGAGCATACGGATGTTGTCAGTGACTGGTCTGAAGCATTGTCAGTAAATATTTCATCTACTGGGTTTGAAAAGATGGAATTTTCACAGCGTCCTACACATTTCAGCCTTTATCAAAACTATCCCAATCCATTTAACAGTGAGACCTGTATTATTTTTCAGCTGCCTCAATCCTGTTCAGTGCGTCTTGAAATTTTTAATATGTCCGGAGATCTGATAGAAAAATTTCCAGAAGCATATTATACTGCAGGAAAATACAGAGTTTACTGGAACTGTAAAAATGATACTGAACAGCCGTTGTCGTCGGGATTGTATTTTTACCGTTTACAGGCAGGAAATTATTGTTCAGTAAAAAGTATGATCTACCTGAAATAAACTGATAACCATAAAAGTGCCTAACCTGAGAAATGAATAACCTACGAAATACATGAAGGCCACTAAGTGAATTTCGTGTTTTCGTGGGAAAGGCGAGTTATGGAGATACCAATACTATACCTATTAGTTTACATATACCTCAAATGATTATTTGATGAAATTTATAAATAATGAAGGCTAAATGAAAAACCCTATAAAAGTTTTAGTTATTCTGGGTACTCGCCCGGAAGCTATTAAATTGGCTCCGGTAATTCTGGAGCTGAGGAAGAACCCTCATACTGAACCAGTAGTCGTTGCTACAGCTCAGCACAGAGAGATGCTGGATCAGGTTCTGGCGCTGTTTGATATTACTCCGGATTATGACCTTGATCTTATGATTCCGAATCAGACTCTGTTTCATGTAACAGGTAAGGCTATACAGGGATTTGAAAATATCATGAAAACAGTACAGCCTGATTTTGTTCTGGTCCAGGGAGATACAACCACAACCTTTATAGGTGCTTTAGCGGGGTTTTATATGAAGGTACCCATTGGTCATGTAGAAGCAGGACTGAGAACAGGTAATAGGTACTCACCCTTTCCGGAAGAGATAAATCGAAAAATGGTTTCTGTATTGACCAATTTTCACTTTGCTCCCACAGAAGCTAACCGGCAGAATCTATTATCAGAGGGGTTTTTACCTGAAAATATTTTTGTTACCGGTAATACAGTAATTGATGCTTTATTGATGACAGTTCAGAAAGATTTTACTCACCAGGTTCTTACAGGTGATTATGATAAATTGATATTGGTTACAGCTCACAGGAGGGAAAATTTTGGGGAACCCATAAAGCAGATTTTTCAAGCTATCAGACATATAGCAGAAAACAATCCCCGGTTTCGTTTTGTTTATCCAGTACATTTAAATAATAATGTTCAAAAGCCTGCAGAAAAAATATTAGGTAAAATTCCTAATGTCAAACTTCTGCCACCCCTTGAGTATCATACCTTTGCAAACATTCTTGCCAGAACTGATCTTATACTGTCGGACTCAGGCGGGATTCAGGAAGAAGCACCTTCGTTAGGTAAACCGGTTCTGGTTCTCAGAAATGAGACAGAAAGGCCGGAAGCAGTTAAGGCAGGTACAGTGAAGATAGTAGGAACCAATAAAGAAAAAATTGTTCAAGAAACCTTGTTTATATTAAATAATAAAGATGCCTTTCAGCGTATGGCTCGGGCTCACAATCCCTACGGGGACGGAAAAGCTTCTCAAAGGATTCTTGAGTGCATCAGAAAAAATATATCGAAATTATAATATTAAGATTTGACAGAATAATGTTAGGAATGTAAAACTGTCTGTATTAATGACAGCAGATGATTTATTTTATACGGTTTCTCAATATAGTGAAAATTCTTTTCATGAATACTTTCACCTTTGGACTTAGGTTCCGAATACCCACTGGATAATATTACCCGTAATTCGGGATTGAGTGAGAGAAATTTATCTGCCAGTTTGATTCCATTTTTGCCAGGTAATACTACATCACTGAAAAGTATATCAAATTTCCCTTTTTCGTTTTTAAAGATTTTTAAAGCTTGGTTAGAATTTAGTGCAGAAAATACTGTATAGCCATTTTTTATAAGAGTTTTTTCTACATATTTTAGAATTATTTCATCATCTTCAACAACTAAAATTCTTTCTCCTTTTCCCTTTTTTATTTCCATATTCTCCTCTTTTTGTGTTGATTCCTGTGGTTTTTCTGAGTAGACCGGAAGATAAATGACAAAAGTTGTTCCTTCATCTGGTTTACTGTCTACAGTTAGCCATCCTTTATGCTGTTTTACAATACCATGAACAACCGAAAGTCCCAGTCCTGAACCCATACCCACTTTTTTGGTGGTAAAAAAGGGCTCAAAAATATGTTTTAGAACCTCCTGGTCCATTCCAATACCTGTATCCAGGATTGAAAAGCTGACAAATTGACCAGGTTTGATGTCAGAGTTTTCCTTTATTTCATTTTCTTTCAAAACATAATTCTCAGTTTTAATGGTCAATTCTCCTCCATCTGGCATAGCCTCTTGAGCATTAAGAGCAAGATTGAGTATGACTTGCTTGATAGTTCCCTGGTCTATCTTGACAGGTAAAAGATCCGGATCCAGTACAGTTTGTATCCTAATATCCTCGGATATTAAACGTTCAAGCATTTTCAGTATATTTTCTATTAGAAAATTAAGATCAGTTTTTATAGGCTGCATAGGATGTTTACTGCTGAATTGTAATAATTGACGAGTTAGCTCGGAACCATGTTTGGCATGTCGGTTGATATCTAATAATGTATTATACAAATCGTTTTCCTTCAGAGTAGAATCAGAAATTTCCATCAAAGTTAATTCAGTGCTCACCTGGATGGCAGTCATAATATTATTAAAATCATGAGCCACACCGCCGGTTAACGTACCGATCGCTTCCATTTTCTGGGATTGACGGAGTTTTTCTTCAAGTTTTTTATGCTTGGTGATATCTCGAAATACAAGTATTACTCCTTTAATATTTCCTTTATCATCTTTAATGGGAGCAGCACTGTCGTCTATATGTATCTCTTGTTTGTTTTTATTTATAATCAGAGAATCATTCTTGATTTTAACCATAGTGCCTTTCTTAAGTACCTTTTGTATAATGTCCGGAGGTTTAGAACGGGATTTTACGTCAATAATATTAATTATTTTTTCTGCTTTTTCTCCCAAGGCCTCTTCTTGTTTCCATCCTGTAAGTGATTGGGCAACTGCATTCATAAAAGTAATTTGTCCTTTTTTGTCAGTTGTAATAACCCCGTCACCAATACTTTTAAGAGTTGTGGTTAACCAGTCTTTATTTTCTTTTAATTTTTTTTCAATCTTGTGTTTGTACAAGGCAATTTCGATAGTTGAATGCAATTCTCTTTTTTCCAAAGGCTTAAGAATATATCCAAAAGGTTGAGTTATTTTTGCCCTTTCCAGAGTATTTTTATCCGAATAAGCTGTAAGATATACAACTGGTATATCCAATTGGTTCTGTATTTTTTCTGCAGCTTCAATTCCATCCATTTCCCCCCTTAACATAATGTCCATTATTACTAAATCAGGTTTAATAGTTTTTATTTGTTTTACTGCTTCTTCCCCGGAAGAAAACAGAACTGGAACATTATATCCTAAATTTTCCAGTCTGTCCTGGATTTCCATAGCTATTATGTGTTCATCTTCAACTATTACTATTTTTGGTCTTGTCATTTTTTTCACTTTATTTTAGATTTTAAATTTAATTAAAAATTTAGAACCATTGTTTTCATGGAGCGTTATAGTTCCCCCTAATTGATTGGTTAATGTTTTGACCAGTTGTAAACCTAAGGAATCAGTTTTTTCCAATTGCAGATCCTGAGGAAATCCTATACCGTCATCTTGGATAATTAAAGTAATTTCTTTTTGTTTATCAGAAGTCATTGTAACACTGATTGTACCATCTTTACCCTTCGGGAAAGCATGTTTCAATGAGTTTGAAATCAATTCATTAAGTATTAATCCACAGGGGATCGCTTTGTTGATATTTAAAAAAATATCATCAACTGTTATTTTTGTGCTTATTATATTTCGGTTGATTTCATATGAATGGAATAAATAACTAATCAGATCTTTTATATAATTTGAAAAATCAATATTCATGATATAATCTGCTTGATATAACATCTCATGGATAAGAGCCATAGAACGAATCCGGGTCTGACTCTCTATAAATAACTCATTGGTTTTTTTATTGTTTGTTTTACGCGATTGAAGATATAAAAGGCTGGATACAACCTGCAAATTATTTTTGACTCTATGATGTATTTCTTTTATAAGAATTTCTTTTTCCTCAAGTGATTGTTTTATTTTTTTCTCTGCTTGCTTACGTTCAGAAAGCTCCTTTTGCAATTGTTGTGCTTTGTTTTTTAATTCTTTACTGGCATTTTTCAGGGCAGTTTCATGTTTTTGTATTTGTTTAAGCATTTGGTTAAACTGATCAGTGAGAAATCC
>JAWODZ010000214.1:0-9810 GCA_046483025.1 bacterium | reverse complement strand
AACTTGTGGGAGAACCACGAATAGCGGGTTGTGAAAAATATTTGTTGAATAATTATAAAGAGTATGATTAAGATAGGCTTTTTCTTACTATGAGTGAAAGTAATAGAAAAAGAGCGCTTTGAGACATTAATTTAGAAGAAAAGTGGCACTTTTTACTTGACTTTTATCATAGCGGGGATTTAGGGGGTTTTCAAAAAAAGAACTAAAAACGAAATAAGAAATAAAAATACTCAAGACTCAAGAAGCAAGATTCAAGAAACAAGCCAAAAGGCTAATAACAACCTTGATTGTAGTAAATTAAAACTAAAAAAAGGAGTAATAACATGAAGAGAATATTATTAATTATATTGTGTTTTATTGTAGTTATCACTACAGTTAAGGCACAGAAATCCACAAAGATTGATTCATTGATTTTGAAGGGTAAAGAAATGATCAATGAAGCCGTAAACAGCTGGAATCCGGATAAGATGAGACAGACACGGGCTTATTTTGAGCGGCTTCTTTCCGATACCACCTATCCCTGGCTGGTACATTACTATATCGGATTTACGGATATGCGGCTTTACCACCACTCTTTATCAGAAGATGATAAGGAGAAGGCAATACTGTTTATTGATAACGGCATTGAGCATCTGGAAAAAGCAATAGAGATCAAAGATGATTTTGGAGAAGGCTATGCACTTTTAAGTTCACTCCTGGGAAATAAAATCGGACTGAATCCTATGCTGGGGATGACCCTGGGTATGAAATCAGGAAGAATGATCTCCCGTGCTTTTCAGCTGGCTCCGGAGAATCCCAGAGTATCATTGATTGCAGGTCAGTCACATTACTATACTCCCAAGATGTTCGGAGGTGGTAAAGAAAAAGCTATGGAAATGGTAGATAAAGCAATCGAATTTTATCAAAGATTTACTCCCCATAGCCCGCTTTATCCGACTTGGGGGAATGATGAAGCTTATGCCTATAAAGGTATGATCTATACTGACTGGGAGCAATGGGAAGAAGCAAAGAAAAGTTTTGAGAAAGGTCTTGAAATAAATCCTAATAATAACTGGATCAGAATGAGTTTGATTCCCGCTATGGAAGAAAAGATGAACGCTGATCAATGATCAATTAACAATAAATAATTAATAATGCATAATATATAATGTATTGTGTACAATTCTTAATGTAATTGGTTTAAAACATCTATTAACAGAGAATACATGTTTTAGTTTGGAAGCATATCATAAAAATTATGACAATTATCTTCTCGATCCCAGACAGCCGGAATTTTTTCTTGTTGATGAGGTTACCTATCACCCTATAGAATTGATATCCAAGTGTGAGAATCTAGTTGGTGAAGGAAAAGCAATGGTGACAGGTGTTGAAATGCTGATTCAAAAAAAGCTGACTGAAGATATTTACGGAATGATTTCGGGGTTGAATATGAATTTTAAATACAAAGTTTCTTTTGATTTTAAGTATTTGTTTGTTATTTTTAATAAATTCTCAATAATATAGAGATATACATACATGTCATTAATAAAAAGAATAAATAAAAAATTCATTCTTTATGCCTCTTTGATTTGGCTTTTCTGGATAATTTTTTATGCGATTTTTTTTAATTTTAATGTAAAATTAGGGTTTTTTATGAGTTTGTTTATTTCAGCACAAACTTATATTCCCTATGTTCTTTTAAGTATTTTTATTTGGTTTATTTGTAAAAAAATACCTTTTGGCAGATTTTCCGCTCCAATTTTTACTACTATTCATTTTTTTATATCCCTGATATTATCTGTTGTATGGCTGTGTTTGATTTATGGCCCCTGGTTTTTAGCAGAAGGAAAACAGATTTTTTCAACTCTTGCCCAAGGAAGCTATTCTGCAACAGCGATAATTGGCTGGCAATATATTTTTGGGATTCTGATATATTTTATTATAGCTGGAATTTATTATACAATAATCTACTACCGTCAATATAAGGAAAAAGCTTTAAAAGAGACAGAGATGAAACTTTTGACCAGAGATGCAGAACTGAGAGCCCTTAAAATGCAGATAAATCCTCATTTCCTCTTTAACTCCTTAAATTCCATTAATGCTTTGGTTACTAAAAATCCGAAATTAGCCAGAAAAATGATTGAAGTGTTATCTGATCTTTTCAGAATCTCTCTTGATTTAAAAGATAAAATATTGCTTCCTTTGAAAAATGAACTTGAATTTGCACATAAATATCTTGAAATTGAAAAGATACGATTCAGTGACCGGTTAACTATTCAGGAAGATATAGATTATTCTCTTTTAGATAAAAAGTTTCCAGCACTTATATTACAACCTTTACTTGAAAACTGTATAAAACATGGTATTACAGAAAAAAGAGGAAAATGTTCAATATTGATGAAAATTGTCCTGGAAAACTCAAATCAGATTCAGTGTTATATCTCCAACACTGTTAAAAATTCCGTTACTTCACATAAAATAAAGCAGGGAACAGGACTGAAAAATATTCAGCACAGACTGCGATTATTATATGATGATAACTATATGTTTTTTATTGATAATGCTGATTCTGATAAATTTATAGTAAAAATGATTATACCAATATATAAAGATGAAAAAAATTAAAGCAATTATCATCGATGATGAAGAGTTAGGAAGGGATTTAATCAGGGAATATCTTCAGGATCATACTGAGGTCATCATAAAAGCTGAATGCAAAGATGCACATGAGGCAATTTCAGCTATTGATAAGTTCGATCCCGATCTTTTGTTTCTGGATATCCAAATGCCTGAAATCAACGGTTTTGAATTACTGCAGATGCTAAATAAAATACCCCATATTATTTTTTCAACTGCTTACAATCAATATGCCATAAAAGCATTTGAAGTAAATGCAGTTGATTATCTTTTAAAACCATATACACAGGAAAGATTCGACAAAGCTTTAAAAAGGGTGGAGGAGCAGATTGTACATGACAGTCGGGTTGATCAAAATATCATAAAGCTCATTGAAAATATTGCTCCTGCAAAGAAATATCTCAAACGGCTTCTGATTAATGAGGGGGAAAAAATTATTATAGTTAATATAGAGGATATCTGTTGGATTGAAGCCAGGGAAGAATATGTAAATATTCATACTCATAAAGAAGAATACCTCTTTAATCAGAGTTTATCTACCCTGGAAACAAAACTGGATCCGGAAATTTTTGTCCGGGTACACCGTTCCTATATTATCAACCTGGAAGCTGTAAGGGAGCTCCAACCCTGGAGCAACAACCGGTTGAAATGTCTCCTGAGAGATGGAAATGAAATCATCTTGAGCCGTTCCGGTACCCGAAGATTGAAAAAATTGATGAAATAAATATTTTATTGCATATTTGTCCGGAGGACATGAAAATGACGGAGGATATGTATAAAGGGATTGCCGAGAAGTATGATAAATTCTATGTAAGTTATGGATTTGATCCATATCATGAACAGCAGAGTAATCAGCTGATAGCGGTGGCGCAAAAGTAATAAATAGTTATAGTTTTGTGACGCTAATAAATTTTTAAGTTTGTAAATTTGATTTTTATCTTAAAAAAAGGAAACCGGGAGTAATCTACATCAGAATTAGGGGGAATCACTGAGTGTAAATTATCCCGGTTCTTATTCGAAATGGTAAAATTATTTAGCGCTTACAACTTTTGATAATTTGGATTTCAGGTTTGCTGCTTTATTTTTATGAATGAGATGTTTAGCTGAATACCTGTCCAATAAAGCAGTAGCCTGTCTGAATTCTGTTTCTGCGGTTTTTTTATCAGAAGCGTTTTTGACTTTTTTTATTGAAGTCTTGAGTTTTGATCGTCTGGCGACATTTCTCAGTCGTCTTCGTTCATTCTGGCGAATTCGCTTTTTTGCAGATTTATGTTGTGGCATATACTCCCCTTTTTTTCTATATTTAAGCAATAAATTTAATAAATTTATTGTTATTTGTCAAGAAATTTCTCGATAATTATTTTAATTTTTATTATATTAAATCCATCATACATTCATATTTTCTGAAACTGGAGAATTAATGTACCGAAAAATTTACACTTTAACAAAACATTCATTAGTATATGGCTTTGGATATATTATTACCCGCTCTATTGGTTTTGTTCTTTTACCAGTACATACAAATTACCTGACCACAGCAGAGTACGGCGTTGTAGGTCTTTTATTTGCATCACTGGCAATACTGAATGTTATTTATCGCTACGGTATAGATGTAGCCTTTCTCAGATTCTTTATTATGGAAGAAGAAAAAGCCGGCAAGAAAAGAATTTTCAGCACTGCATTTATATCCATTTTAGTTTCAGGTATTTTTTTTTCCATAATTATCAATGTTTTTCCTCAATTTTTATCCCAAACAATTTTTCAAGACAAAAGTTATGTGGTTTTAATTCGCCTTGCATCCGGCATTCTCATAGCTGATGCTCTTACTGAAATACCATTCAGGATTTTAAGAGCAGAAGAAAGGTCATTCAGTTTCTGTCTGTTAAAATTTTTAAATGTAGCAGCAAATTTTAGTTTGAATATAATTTTTATTATACACCTAAAAAAAGGTATAGAAGGTGTTTTTCTGGCAAATTTAATTTCTTCGGTATTTACTTTGATAACAGTTTTTCCCATAGTTTTTAAGTGGGTAAGATTAAGTATTGTCCTAAAGATATTAAAAGATTTACTCTCTTTTGGCATACCTTATATACCTTCATTGCTTTCTGTGATAATAATGGGACAAATAGGCAGGTTTTTTCTGGATCGTATGGTCAGTGCTGAGGCAACAGGTATATTTAATGCCGGCTATAAACTGGGAATGTTTATGTCTCTGGTAGTTACTGCATTCAGGTTTGCTTGGCATCCATTTTTTCTTTCTGTGTCAAAGGAAAAAAATGCCAAAGAAATTTATGCAAAAGTCCTTACATATTTCATAATAGTAGTTGGTTTTATTTTTTTGACGATAAGTTTTTTTCTAAAAGAGATTGTGCATATACAAATTTTCGGAATTACACTGTTTGGAAAGAAATTTTTTCCCGGACTTTCCATAGTACCGATTGTAATGCTGGCTTATGTAGCCTATGGTGTGTATATAAATTTTATAGTAGGTATATATATGAAAAAGAAAACACTGTATCTTCCTCTTATCACCGGATCGGGTGCAATTGTAGCAATTATTTCAAATTTTATTCTGGTACCTTTATGGGGAATATTCGGAGCAGCAATTTCCACTTTTATTGCTTATTTAAGTATGGCAGTGATATTGTATATAATTAATCAAAAACTATATAAAATAGATTATGAATTTTCTAAAATATTTAAAATTATAATTTTATATGCATTAATTTATTGTATAGGTACAATTTTTTTCAGTAATTTGATTATGGTTAAAATTGGTATTCTTCTCAGTGTTGTACCTTTTTTATGGATATTTGATATCTTAAGTAAGGAAGAAAAGACTATTATTTTTTCTATTTTTCGTAAAGGATAATTTTATTAACTAATTTATTTTTATTTCTTGCAACAATAATATTTCTTTGTTATATTTGTTATGATAAAATCTTTTCATTAAATAATTATTGAGTGATCTATGGAAAAAATATCTATAATTGGTGTTGATTGTGCCACTGATAAGAAGAAAGCAGCAATAGCTTATGGTGGGTTTTACGGAGATATACCAGTTTTAAAAAAGGTTACTATAAGTAAAGGTGAGGAAGAACCAGCTGATATTATTAGTAAATTTATTGAGGGGAAAAAACAAGTTTTATTTGCCTTTGATTCTCCGCTGGGATGGCCTAAAACAATGGCTCATGTTTTGTGGGAACATAAAGCCGGGGAACCTATAAGTGTTGATTCTAATTCTTTATTTAATCGAGAAACAGAACTTTTTATAAAAAAAGTGATTGATAAGAAACCATTGGAGATCGGTGCAGACAGAATAGCCCGCACCACAAAATGGACCCTTGATCTATTAGACGAATTAAGGAAAAAATTAGGTAATGATATTCCACTTTCCTGGAATTATAATGAGATTTTACCGGCCTCAGTTATAGAAGTGTATCCTTTTGCAACTTTGCTTTCTCGAAAGATTGACACTAAAGGATATAAAAACCAGAAAAATATTAAAAAGAGAAAGGATATATTAAAAAAGCTTCAGACCTATATAAAAATAGAGGATAATAACGACAAAATTACAGAGACGTCTCATAGTCTTGACGCAGTGATTTGTGTTTTAGCTGCCAGTGATTTTCTCAGGGGTGATTGTATTCCACCTCCGGAAGAGTTATCTGTGGAAAAAGAAGGATGGATTTGGATCAGGTAAGAATAAGATCCAAGAGTCAAGAATCAAGATTCAAGAAGCAAGACTAATGAATAGAGACCAAAAAAAAGTGTATTGTCCTGAAAAAAGTTTACAGGTTTTTTGGCTAACCGTTCTAAAATGTCTTTCTGAACGACCGAAGGGAGTGAAGACGTTATCCTGAGCGAGCAAAGGGAGCGAAGAATCTCACGCCAAAAGGTGGTAATGTATAATGGTTTTTTTGCTGTTAAAGTACGATTCTTTAAAGGAATTATATTCATTATCAGCAAAACTCCATAGTCTGTCTACTGTAATTGGCATGAGATCCTTCGTCACTTCGTTCCTCAGGATGACAGGATTGTTTACTATGTAGGTCGAAGGGAATTAAATAATTGGAGAGAGAAATGAAAAAAATAATTTTATCAATTTTTTTTCTAATTTTCGTGTTAAGTTGTGCTCTTTTTGAAAAGAAACAGGTTTTTTCCGGTACAGTAGTGTCTAAAGTCAATAAACATCTCATGGAGGGTGTCAAGGTACATATCAAAGATACAGATATCAGTGCTTTGACAGATAGTACGGGATTTTATACCATAACCAGTAAGGATCTTTCTACTTTTCAATTGGCTTTTATTCATAAAGGGTATGATACGACTGAGGTAGATGTCGTAGTAGATGAGAATAAAAGCAGGTATGAGATTAATGTTGCTTTAGAGAGAAAAAAATAATTTTTAATTAACTTGCCAAGGAGATACATAATGAGATTTTTTATTTTTTTATTATCGTTTATTATTTTTACAGGGGTGGTTATAGCTGATGATAACAGTAATACGCATCCCTTTACTGTTCATGATATGCTTGCTATGCACCGTATCTCAGATCCCCAGCTTTCACCGGATGGTAAGCTGATTGTCTTTACTCTCAGAAAAACTGACATGAAGGCCAATAAAGGCAGGACGGATCTATGGATTGTGGGTACAGATGGAAAAGGATTACAACAATTGACTACTCATAATGAAAATGATTGGAGTCCCCGCTGGTCAAAATGCAGTAAACGTATCTGGTTTCTTTCTTCACGTTCCGGTTCCGTACAGGTCTGGAGTATTAATATTAATGGAGGAGAGGCTGTTCAGGTGACTGATTTACCTCTTAATGTTGCTAATCTGAAAGTTTCTCCTGCCAGTGGATATATTGCTTTTACTATGCAAGTTTTTCCAGATAAAGGATGCCCGGAAAATACAAAGAAAAAACTTGATGAAACTAAAAATCAAAAGGTATCAGGTCGTATTTATGAAACCACTTTTATCAGGCACTGGGATACCTGGGAAGATGGTCGCAGATCACATCTGTTTGTTATGAACTGTAAAGATCGAAAATCCATAAATTTGATGAAAGGGATGGATGCTGATACTCCATCAAAACCTTTCGGAGGTCCGGAAGAGATAACCTTTACACCTGACGGTAAAGGATTGATTTTTACTGCTAAAGATGTAGGTGATAAAGCGCCTTGGTCTACAAATTTTGATTTATTTTATGTTCCGATTGATGGTTCCCAGGAACCTGAATGTATTACTAGTGATAATGAAGCCTGGGATACTCAGCCGGTTTTTTCACCAGATGGTAAAACTCTTGCTTATCTCGCCATGTCCAGACCTGGTTATGAATCTGATCGTTATCGGATTATGTTAAGATCCTGGCCTGATGGGAAAACCAGAGTTTTAACTGAAAACTGGGATCGTTCTCCCTCTTCTATCTGCTGGTCTCCTGATAGTAAAAAGATATTTTCCACTGCAGCTAATCTGGGACAGAGATCTCTTTTTGCTATTGATGTTGAATCCGGTGAGGTTGAGATTATTGTTCGGAACGGTAATATAGGATCAATTGCTATCGGTAAAGACAGAATAATATTTGGCAGAGATGATCTAAAATCTCCGGTAGAACTTTTTTCTGTAAAATTATCCGGAGATGATATGAGATCCATCACTGATATTAATAAAGATAATGTTTCTCAGGCACGAATGGGAAATTATGAACAATTTACTTTTAAAGGATGGAATGATGAGAAAGTCTACTGTTATGTGGTTAAACCTGTGGATTTTGATCCTTCAAATAAATATCCGGTAGCATTTCTTATCCATGGTGGACCCCAGGGATCCTTTGGCAACCATTTTCATTACCGATGGAATCCCCAGGCATATACAGGTGCCGGGTATGCAGCAGTAATGGTTGATTTTCACGGTTCTGTGGGATATGGTCAGGATTTCTGTGATGCCATCAGAGGTGATTGGGGAGGAAAGCCTCTTATTGATCTTCAGAAAGGTCTGAAGGCAGCCCTGGATAAATTCTCCTGGATGGATAAAGACAGAGTAGGTGCTCTGGGAGCTTCCTTTGGTGGATTTATGATCAACTGGATAGCAGGAAACTGGCCGGACAGATTTAAATGTCTGGTAAATCATGACGGAAACCTTGATGAGAGATTTGCTTATTATGCCACGGAAGAGTTATGGTTTCCGGAATGGGATCATAACGGTACTCCCTGGGAAAATCCTGAAGGGTATGAAAAGTATAATCCGGTTAACTATGTTGAAAACTGGAAAACTCCTATGCTCATTATTCATGGAGCTGAGGATTTCAGAGTAGTTGAAACACAGGGTATGGCTGCTTTTAATGCTTTACAGAGATTGGGAATACCAAGTAAATTTCTATATTTCCCGGATGAAAATCATTGGGTATTGCAACCGCATAATTCTGTTCAATGGCATGAGACTGTGATCGCATGGTTGGATACCTGGTTAAAAAAATAGGGAAGATTAGAACATAAACGTATTATAAATAAAAAATAATAATCAGGTAGGTTTATAAAAGATCAATTGCTTTTATTGTTATCATAATTAATATTGTATGCTTTCTTTTTTATTATAAATTGTTACTATGGATTACCACGCTGAGAATTCTTCAAGAATTCCTAAATTTCAAGCAGACAGACGGAATTTTCGAATACGTTTTGAGAAATCCCTTATTGCTACTTTATTGATCTTTATTGTGTTGTTTATACTTTTTCGTCGAATTCCGCAAAAAAAGTTTGAGCGCCAATTTATCACTATTGATAAAGTGAGTACTTTTAATATTCCAGCTACTTCTCAGGGGAGGATGCCAAGACCTCCGACCTTACCCCAGGTTGCCTTACCAGTTGAGGATGAATTTATTCCTGCAGATGAAACCATTGAAGATACTGATCTTGATCTGTATGAGGATATTGTGCGATTGGATCGATACGGTCAGGGGAGAGGGGCAGTTGCAGTCAGACCTCGCCCCATCAAGGATGTCATACCGGAATATCCTGAAAAAGAACGCAAACAGGGGATCAAGGGAGAAGTAGTGGTTAAATTATTAGTGAACAGCAGCGGTTCGGTGGATAGTGTGATGGTGATCAGCAATTCAACCAGCAGTCAAAATTTTATTAAAGCTGCCAAGCGGGCTGCCTACAAAACAAAATATTTACCGGCAAAATATAAAAA
>JAWODZ010000209.1:0-33453 GCA_046483025.1 bacterium | reverse complement strand
AACTTGTGGGAGAACCACGAATAGCGGGTTGTGAAAAATATTTGTTGAATAATTATAAAGAGTATGATTAAGATAGGCTTTTTCTTACTATGAGTGAAAGTAATAGAAAAAGAGCGCTTTGAGACATTAATTTAGAAGAAAAGTGGCACTTTTTACTTGACTTTTATCATAGCGGGGATTTAGGGGGTTTTTTATCCGAAAAAATTTACTTGCCACCCACCCTGGCCACCCTGTATAGACCGGACACCCGGGGGTTTTGCATGTACAACAGGTAACGGTTAGAGGCAGCCCCTGACTGCCGATAAGGGGATACTTTAATTCAACCATATTCTGTCACACTGAGTTCATCGAAGTGTGACAGACCAAAAAAACAAAGCACAGCTTTGTATCCTATTTCCGACCTAAGTACAACTTAGGTCGGAGGTAAAAAATCTCAACCCGCAGTCAGGGACTGCGGTTAGCCGTGTCTGGAGGTTGATTTAACTGGAGGATGGAAAGAGGAGCGCAGTAAAAAAATATAATTCTCCGAGTGGAAATGTATTTTGACACCCACCAAATCCTCTCCTTCGGCATTACATGACTCAGGACAAGCTCTCAAGGGAGGCCGTGTGATGAGCTAACTCTTTTTTTGAATCCTATTACCTTTTTTATTAAGACTATAGACATGAGCAATGCTTTTTTTCTCTCCTCGAGTCCTGTCCTGAGCTTAAGGAAAAAGGAGATGCCCACCGAAGGCAGACAGAGGGGCGCAAAAAAGTCCCCCTTTCTCAAAGAGGGCTTTTACACAAAGGCTCCCCTTCAATTTTTTGACAGGATTTTTTTCTTCTACAAAAAAATGGTTTTAAAATTTTAAAAATCTTGGTGAACTTTGTGTCTACTTGGTGTTCTTAGTGGTTTATTGATTAACTATACGCACTACGGAGACCGTGGGAACGAGACGTTCAATCCCGTCAGGTTGGGTTTTCAATACCCTCGAACAGTTTTAAATCACATCTTCTTTATCGACCAAAACCAATGAGGGGAGGAAGAGAGGCATCTGCCTTATCAGGGCGACTTCTTCCCTTAGCCTGACAGAATCTTTTTTGACCCTGTCAGGGTCAATTAGCCTAATCAACCAACAAACGATTCCACAAAATACCGATGTATACGCAGATCGTTGGTTAATTCGGGATGGAAGGTGAGAGCCAGGATATTCTCATTTCTGACCATAACAGTTTCATCTTTATAAAATCCCAGAGCTTCAGTACTTTTACCCATACTGACAATTCGTGGGGCTCGTATAAAAACACCTTCAAAAGCCGGTTTATTTTCAAAAACGGATATTTTAACTGTATCAATAAAAGAATCTTTTTGGCGACCGTATGCATTACGCTGTACAACCACATCAATTAACTTTAACGTTTCCATCTTATTATCATTTTCTACCTCCCGGGAAATAGTAATCAAACCGGCACAGGTTCCCATAATGGGTTTGTTTTGAGCGAAATCGTGTATGGATTTTACCAATCCGGTTTTACGCAGAATATTTAAAAAAGTGGTTGATTCCCCCCCGGGCATGACCAGAGCATCACATTTTTCCAGTTCTTCCGGCCAGCGAACAATAACCGGTGTAATGCCAATTTTTTTCAGACTTTTTCGGTGAAGATCAAAATCCCCCTGAATGCCAAGCACCCCAACTGTAGTCCCCATTTACCAGCCCCGTTCCTGCATCCTTTCTTCTTCCGGGATCTGAGATATCTCCAGACCGGGCATTGCCTCCAGGAGTCCCTCCGAGGCTTTGGCCACCATATCCGGATTATCAAAATGAGTGGTGGCCATAACAATTGCTTTGGCTCTCTGTTCCGGATCTTCGGATTTAAAAATTCCGGAACCCACAAAAACAGATTCTGCCCCCAGCTGCATCATCAAAGATGCATCAGCAGGTGTAGCAATTCCTCCGGCGGCAAAATTGGGAACCGGCAGTTTTTTCTTTTTCTTGACGTATTTGACTATTTCAACGGAAACTCCCATTTCCTTTGCGGTAGTGACCACCTCTTCATCACTCAAGGTAATTATTCTTTTAATTTCAGACTGTACCATACGCATATGTCTCACCGCTTCAATGATATTCCCACTCCCGGCTTCGCCTTTGGTGCGGATCATAGCAGCTCCTTCAGAAATTCTGCGAAGCGCTTCTCCCAGCTCTCTGCATCCACATACAAAAGGAACCTTGAATTTCCATTTATCAACATGGTTTTTATCATCCGCCGGTGTTAATACTTCACTTTCATCTATAAAATCGACCCCCAGTGACTGCAGAACCTGTGCTTCGGCAAAATGTCCGATCCTGCATTTTGCCATTACCGGAATTGAAACAACCTCCATTATCTTTTTAATAACCCCGGGATTTGACATCCTGGCAACGCCGCCGTGGGCACGAATATCAGCAGGTATTCGTTCCAGGGCCATTACTGCTACCGCACCCGCATCTTCTGCAATTTTTGCCTGCTCAGGAGTAGTAACATCCATAATTACTCCCCCTTTAAGCATTTCCGCCAGCCCGATATTCAATCTATGTGCTTTCTTGATCGTAAACATTATTTTATCCTCCTGAAATTACCAATGAATATTAATTTCGGATATAATGTACAAAATTTTTCATCTTTTATCAATTAATTTACCTTGCTTTTTATAAATAAATTAGTTTAATTTTTAAGATATGAAAATTATAAATCCTTCTTTTATGAAATACGTTTACCCCTGGGCATTATGGAATCTAGGGAACCATAACCACATTTACCTAACCTTTGATGATGGGCCACATCCCCGAAATACAGTCAGGATTTTAAATATTTTGAAACAATTCAATGCCAAGGCTACTTTTTTTTTAACCGGAAATAAAGTAATACAATTTCCCGGTATTGTTGAAAAAATTTTCCAGGAACAACATGTCATTGGTAATCATGGATTTACTCATAAACCCTTGGTCTTTAAAAAGAAAACCTTTATTAAAAACGAAATTGATAAAACCTCACAGGCAATAAAACATATTACCGGTGAACACCCTGAATTTTTTCGCCCTCCCCATGGCTGGTTTGATTTCCGCTTTAAAAAAATTATGACACAAAAAAATATGCACCTGGTGTTATGGAGTCTTTTATCGTATGATTTTCTTG
This sequence comes from bacterium, assembly GCA_046483025.1. Taxonomy (GTDB): domain Bacteria; phylum Zhuqueibacterota; class QNDG01; order QNDG01; family CAYUAG01; genus CAYUAG01. Next base: position 30,298 of record JAWODZ010000209.1, on the reverse strand, counting down.
AAGCTGATTCCCATAATCTTTATCAGAGAGTTATTGGAAATATTACCTCAGGTGATATTGCTGTATTTCATGACGGGCATGAAAATGCTTCTGTCATGCTGCAAACCTTGCCCGATATCCTTACCTGTCTGTCTGATAACAATTTGAACATGAGCGGAATTCCTGTATGACAATAGTAATTTACATTACAATTATAATCTCCTTTTTATACCTGATTATTGCGTTTCTGACCTTTTGGGGTCTAAAAAAGAAATCGCATTCACAAAATATTGAAACTCCTTTTGTATCTGTTATCATTGCAGCCAGAAATGAGGAAAAATATATTCAGAACTGTCTTAATTCTCTGAAGAAATTAAATTATCCATCCGAAAAAATAGAATACCTTCTAATTAATGATCGGTCAACGGACAGTACCGGGCAGTACCTGAAACAATTCGATGAACAGGTAAAAAATTCCAGGATCATTAATGTATCCAAACTTTTAGAAAACAGAACCGGCAAGATAAATGCCTTGATTCCGGCAACTCAAGCTGCAAAAGGAGATTTGTTTCTTTTTACTGATGCAGATTGTGAAGTGCCAGAAGATTGGGTACAATCCTTCATAAAACATTTCGGTCCGAAGACTGGTATGATAGGTGGTTTTTTGGTCTTGGATCGTTTAGATAAAAAATCGCCTGTCTTTCATTGCCTTCAATCCCTGGACTGGATATTTTTGTGTACCATTGGTTTTGGATGGACAAATTTAGCTATGCCCTTAAGTGTATTTGGAAATAATATTGCTATCAAAAAATGTATTTATGAAGAAAGCGGGGGATTTGAATCAATCGGAAATAATATTACTGAAGACTATGCATTATTGAAAAATGTTTTATCCCGAACAACTGCACAGGTAAATTTTATCCTCGATGTCAAAAATGCTGTCTATACCAAACCAGTAAACACAATTCAGGATTTTTTTACCCAGCGTAAAAGATGGGCAGTAAGTAGTTACAAAAGAAACCTTTTATCAGTCATTCTTTTATTAATTTCATTTTTATTCCGCATTATGATAATTATCAATTTATTATTTCAAAATTATATTATAGGATTAACTGCTTTGTTATTGCTTACTCTCCTTGATACAGCTACACTCTTCTATCCATTAAAAAAATTAAACCGATTGTATTTATTAAAATATCTATTTCCCTTTGAAATTTATGTCACTGTATATCAGTTAATCTTAGCCCCTGTTGCTTTGTTTGCTAAAAAAATTCAATGGAAATCAGATAAGTATTCGATAGACAAAAAAATACTGCAATGAAAAATATTATCAAAAGATTCAAACCCTATCCCCTTCTATGTAATTACTACATTACCACCAGATGCAATGCACGTTGTGTTTTTTGTGATATTTACAAAAAAAAGGGTATTGATGCACCCCTAAAAGATATTGCCGCCAATCTTCGGGATCTAAAGAAAATTGGAGTCAGTTTTATTGATTTTACCGGAGGTGAACCGCTAATCCATCCCCAAATAAAAAATATTCTTGAAACTGCAAAAAACTTAGGATTTATCACCACTGTCACTACAAATTGTATCCTTTATCCTAATCTTGCTCAAGAAATTAAGGGACTAGTGGATCTGCTACATTTTTCTCTTGATGCTCCGATAAAACAGGAGCATGACAAATTACGGGGCGTTAAATGTTATAATAAAGTAATAGAAAGCATAAACATTGCTAAATCTATCAGAGAAAAACCAGATATTCTTTTTACCATAACTGAAGACAATATTAAGTATTTAAATAAGATGATCCGATTTGCCCAAAAAAATCAATGTATGCTTCTTTGTAATCCGGTTTTCAGCTATTTTAACAATCCTGGGTTAAAAAAAGAAACTTTGAATAAAATACTTTCATTTTCTTCTGAACCATATGTTTATGTAAACCGAGGTATTATCCGTTTTATGAAACAAGGAGGAAACAGTATTCAAAACCCCAGGTGCAGAGCTGTTTCAACCACCATAGTTATCTCCCCGGATAATTACCTACTTCTCCCCTGTTACCATAAATGTTCAAAAAAAATCCCCATTAATAATAATCTACGGAGTCTTATGAACAGTAAAACTCTAAACTATTTCAGAAAACGAGAAGGACGCTTTTCTTTTTGTAAGGGATGCAGTATCAGCTGTTATTTCGATCCCTCTTTTACCTATGGTGCGGATGATTATTTTTTATTGAGTCAATTATCAAAAATAAAATATGGTATTGATAAATATATCAGAACATCTTCTAAATCTGCTAAAATAAAAAATATTTAATATCTTTATAATTTTAAAAAATAATTAAATAAATTTGTTAAAATTTTATATTTAAAATATACCAAGAAGCTTTAAAGCCATAATTACTATTGCACCTATTAATACCATGCGGATAACTTTTTCTCCGCCTTTTACTGCTATCTTAGCCCCCCACCATCCTCCCAGAGCCATACCCAGGGCTAAAACAATCCCAAACACCCAATGTACATTTTTAGTGAGGATAAAAACAAATAAAGCAGGTATGGTATAGATAAAAACAATAAAAACTTTATGCATATTTACCCGGATCAGACTAACCTTTAATAAATAATATAATGAAGCCATTAAAAGAAAACCTACTCCTACCTGAATGAATCCTCCGTAAAATCCCACCCCAACCATTGCCGGATACAGCCACCAGTTTTGTTTTGAGTCAGTAGAACTCCTCTCTTTTTTTTGTGAAGAAAAAATCATAGAAATGACAATTCCAATCATTATGATTCCCAGTATTTTCTGAAATGAACTGTCACTGAGTTGTACTGAAATCAACGCCCCTGCAATTGCTCCAGGTAACGCAAAACAAGCAAGTGTGAAACTGATTTTGAAATCATGATATTGCTGTTTTCGGAATGAAGAGACTGAAGAAAAAGTCTGCATCAATATACCGATCCTGTTGGTCCCATTGGCAACTGAACTATCAAGTCCCAAAAAAATCATTACCGGAAGGGTTAAAGATGAGCCTCCACCCGCATTTACATTGATAAAACCAGCTACAGCACCAGTAAAAAAAAGTATTCCCAGTTTTAAAAATTCCACCATATTCCGCCATTAATACAAAAGAACAATTATTAACCCTTAATAAACTCTTCTATCATTGTATATGCTTCATTATCAGTATATTGCCTTGGCGGATGCTTATAAAAATAAGCAGACGGACCAGTTAGTACTCCGCTTATCCCCCTATTAAATGCTAACTTTGTGCAACGAATTACATCTATGGCCACCCCGGCAGAATTGGGTGAATCTTCCACAGAAAGACGTAACTCGATATTCATAGGAATGTCACCAAATAACTTCCCTTCCATACGAAGAAAACATACTTTATTGTCTTTTTGCCAGGGGATATAATCACTTGGACCAATATGTATATTTTCATCATCCAATCTCACCGCTGATACAGATTGAACTGCTTCGGTTTTGGATTCTTTTTTTAAGCTTAGCCTGGACCGATTAAGCATATTAAGAAAATCAGTATTTCCTCCTGTATTCAATTGATAGGTCCGTTCCAGCTTTACTCCCCTTTTATGAAATAAATCCGCAAGGGTTCTATGGGTAATAGTTGCACCTAATTGAGCTTTTATATCATCACCTGCTATTGGTAATCCTTTTTGCTGAAATTTTTCTGCCCATACAGGATTGCTGGCAATAAATACAGGCATATTGTTAATAAAGCCTACATTTGCTTTTAGAGCACATTCAGCATAAAACTCTGTAGCTTTTACAGAGCCTACAGGCAGATAGTTTACTAATATTTCAGCACCGGATTCCTTAATTATATTTACCACTTCTTCTGTATCAGGTTCTTTCTGGTTTGAAAGGACAAAAGTATACTTATTATCATATTCATTCATATGTTCTGAATACCCATCAAGAATTCTGCCCATTCTGACTTTTTGGCCGTTGTCAGGAATTTCTTCCTGAAAAATTTTTGTGCAATTCGGGAGAGAAAATATTGCCTGATGTATATCAAGACCAACTTTACGCTTATCAATATCAAATGCTGCAACAACATCAATGTCTCCGGGAAGATATCCCCCGATTTCCCAATGCATTAACCCTATAGCCTCTTCCGGTTTCTGGCTACGATAGTAATAAATACCTTGAATTAAAGAACTGAGACAATTTCCTACACCCACAACCGCAATCTTAATTCTGTTCATTTAAAGATACTCCTTTAAATAACTGGATCAATCACATTAAAAATGAAATTTAATATTTATCTATAATATTTCTTAATACACTTAATAACGACATTAAAGTTAACACTTTGTTAGATGAAATGCAAGATTAAATTTCATCAATAATATTGCATTTCGATATTAATTTTATTATATTATATACAGGACTGAGGTTAGATTTAGTAACAAATTTATAGTTCAAAAAAAATGAGGAAAGGAGGACTTGAAAAATATGAGGAAAATAAAAAAACTTTTTACCGTTATAGGAATGGTTGGTCTTATTACTGGTATTGGTTTAATCTATACCGGATGTGCAGGGGAAAAGCAGGCTGAAGAAGAAAGCATTAAAAAGGAATCCCGGGTAGAAACAGTACAGGATACTACAGTGCAAGATACTGCTGCCGTTGATACTACCCAATAAAGTGACCGCAGGTTGAAATCAATCATTGAAACTAATCCATTTCTATGAAAAAATAATTGATGTGAGATGGTCCATTTTCTAAAAAATGGACCATTTTTTTGTAGTTATAACTCATAAAGGGAATATATGCAATCAATTAATCTTATGGCACCCGCAGGTTCATGGGAAAGTCTGCAGTCTGCTGTAAAAGCAGGAGCCAACTCGGTTTACTTTGGAATAAATCAATTTAACATGCGGGCGAATACTTCAACATCTTTTGATATAAGTGATCTGGATCAAATTTCAGCTTTATGCAAAAAAAATAAAATTCAAAGTTACCTTGTGCTTAACACTCTGGTTTACGATGATGAAATCAGTGATCTGGAAAAAATCTGCAGACAAGCGAAAAAGGCAAAACTGAACGCAGTGATTGCCAGTGACTGGGCTGCAATACAAGCTGCTCGTAAACATGACCTTGAGGTACACATATCAACGCAAGCAAATATTTCCAACCTGAAAGCAGTAAAATTTTTTGCTGAATACTGTAATGTAATTATTCTGGCCCGGGAGTTATCCTTGGAACAAATTGCTTCTATATGTTCTGAAATAAAAAAACAGAATATCCGGGGTCCGGGAGGGGATCTCATTAAAATAGAAGTTTTTATACACGGGGCTTTATGTGTGTCAATCTCTGGAAAATGTTATATGAGCTTGGCACTGTATAATCAGTCAGCTAACCGTGGATCCTGTATTCAACCCTGTCGAAGAAGTTATACGGTTACCGATGATCAGACAGGTGAACAGTTGAGAATTAACAACAAGTATATTATGTCTCCCCGTGATCTCTGTACTATTGGTATGATAGATAAATTAATCCAGGCCGGAATATCTGTGCTCAAAATTGAAGGCAGGGGAAGGGCTGCGGATTATGTTTATAAAGTTACAAAAGCATACAGAGAAGCTGTTGACAGTGTTAAAAATGGCACCTATACAAAAGAAAAAATTAAAAAATGGACAGAATCTTTTAAAAGTGTGTATAACCGAAATTTCTGGCAGGGCGGCTACTATCTTGGTCATAAAATGAGTGAATGGGCCGCTTCCTATGGTTCTCAATCTTCCCTGAAAAAATTGTATGTAGGTAAAGTAACTAACTATTTCGGCAAATCACAGATCGGAGAATTTCTCATAGAAGATAATGAAATTAAAATTGAAGACATGATTATGGTTACCGGCACTACCACCGGCTATGCTGAAACTGTAGTAAAAAGTTTATTCAAAGATGATAAACCGGTCACAACTGCAACCAAAGGATCGATAGTGACCATCCCTTTTTCAGAGAAAATCCGGCGAAATGATAAAATTTATGTCTTCAAAAAACGATTCGAGCCGTTTACTCCCTGATTACTTAGGTAGTAAAAAAGAATATCCAATTGATATCTATATGCATACCAATAAATCTCATCAAGAAATAAAATACCCAGTTCACCAAGATTAATACAATTAATCTAATTTGCTTAGTGATTTTACGACTCTGTGTGAAAAAAACTAACATTCCTACCTCACCTTCGATTGAGATATCGATCCCGATACCGAATCCTGACAGATCTTCATGTTTTTTTTCTCGTTATCCTAAATATTTTTAATAATCCCCCTTCACCCTACTTGAATTTATCTTGCATTTAAAGTATATTAACCACAACAAGAATCTAAAAAACATAAGAGGAACGAATGAATATTTATGGAATTATAATTCTTTCTGCTCTGCTGCTTGATTATTTTCTGAATCTATATGCTGACCTGCTTAATTTGAAAAATTTAAAACCGGAACTGCCTGAAGAATTTAAAGATGTATTTGACGAACACGAATATGCAAGATCTCAACAATACACAAAAGAAAAAACAAAATTTGGGCTGCTGGTTTCAACTTTTAATCTTATTTTAATACTAATCTTCTGGTTCACCGGAGGATTCAATTTTGTTGATAATATTGTCAGAAACTGGAACCTGCATCCAATACTAACCGGTCTGCTTTATATAGGTATACTGATACTTTTTAAGACCTTATTATCTCTTCCCTTCTCTGTGTATTCTACTTTTGTAATTGAAGAAAAATATGGTTTCAATAAAACAACTCCCAAAATATTTGTAACTGATCTGATAAAAGGATTAGCTCTGGCTGTAATCATTGGTGCGCCCTTACTGGCTGGGGTACTTGCCTTTTTCCAGTATGCTGGTAACATGGCCTGGTTGTATTGCTGGATTGTTACCGCCCTTTTTACTATCCTGCTCCAGTATATTGCCCCCCGATGGATATTACCCTTGTTCAATAAATTTGAACCTTTGGAGAATGGAGAATTAAAAGAGCGAATTTATAAGTACGCTAATTCTGTGGGATATAAATTATCTGGAATTTTTGTTATGGACGGTTCTAAGAGATCCACCAAATCAAACGCTTTTTTTACCGGATTCGGGAAAAACCGCAAAATTGCTCTTTTTGATACCTTGATTAAAAAACATACTATACCAGAAATGATTGCTATTCTTGCTCATGAAATCGGTCATTATAAAAAGAAACATATTCTTCAGGGTATAATTATCAGTCTCTTACATACAGGTGTAATTTTCTTTCTCCTCTCCATATTTATCAGTCACAAGGGACTTTTTGATGCTTTTTACATGGATCATATGTCCATTTACTGCGGATTTATCTTTTTTGGTATGCTCTATACACCAGTGGAACTTATCTTGTCCATCTTTATGAATATACTTTCCCGAAAAAATGAATATGCTGCTGATAGATTTGCAGCTGAAACCACCGGAGATTCCTTATCTATGATCAATGCACTTAAAAAACTTTCAGTGAATAACCTGGTAAATCTTCTCCCCCATAAATTTTATGTTTTTTTAAGTTATTCGCATCCCCCGGTTCTTAAACGAATAAATTCAATAAAACAATGTTTTGGAAACAAAAAATCATAAATATTACTTGAGAATTAATTATATATACATTTTTAGAATATTAAATATAGTAATAAGAGGGAATCATGGATCAAAAAGCAGAAAAACTTACCCGGCAACAAAGCCCGAAAATGAATGATATTTTAGGAAAATCTTTTAATGTACTGGATGATGGTTTTATCCGGGTAATTGATTACATGGGTACCGATTCCTCTATTGTTCAGGCTGCCCGTGTTTCTTATGGTAAAGGAACCAGGAAGCTCCGCCAGGACAGAAGTTTAATCAGATATCTCATGCGTCATCACCATACCTCACCTTTTGAGATGTGTGAAATTAAACTGCATGTCCGGGTTCCTATGGATACCTGGCGACAGTGGATCAGGCATCGAACTGCCAATGTTAATGAATATTCCACCCGATATTCAGTAGCCATTGATGCAGCTTTAAACACTAAACCGGAAAACTGGCGACAACAGGCAAAAATAAACCGGCAGGGAAGCGGTAAAAAACTGGATTCTAATACAGGTGAAAAATTTACTCAGGAGGAATTAAAACTGCATGAACTTTCACGAATCACTTATGAACATAGAATCAATGCCGGGATTGCAAGAGAACAGGCCCGCAAGGATCTTCCTCTCTGTACGTATACCGAGGCCTACTGGAAAATCGACCTTCATAACCTTCTTCACTTCCTGGCTCTCCGAATGCATCCTACTGCCCAGCATGAAATCAGAAGTTATGCTAATATAATCGGTCATGAGATTGTCAGGCGGTGGTGCCCTCTGACCTGGGAAGCTTTTCTGGACTACAGAATAAATTCTCTGATATTTTCGGAAAATGAATTATCAATATTACAGGCATTGATCCAGGGAAATCATAAAAAAGCCAAAAAAATTGCCGATGATTTAGGATGGCTGCCTAAAAGTAAAAAGAGAGTCAAAAAAGATATGGAATGCAGGGAATTTGAAGAAAAGCTTAATAAACTTGGACTTGAAATTCCCTGGAACAAGAAAACCTGACCAGAAAAATATCTGAAACTTTCTTCAAACGTATATTTATACTTTTATTTTAGCAGTAAATTTACATGGATTCTCACGGAAATAAATATTTTTATTCTGTGCAAATCCGTGTGTATCTGTGGCCTAATTCGATTGCGATGCCGAATCCCGATGTATTTATAAAGGTAAGAAATGAATATCCTTTTCCCTGTCATCCACGAATGCTTCAGTCGGGGATCCACTCTGTAACCCCACCACTGGATTCCCGCTTTCGCTGGGATGACAGAATCGAAATAATCCTAAAACCCCGGTGTCTCTTTCTCAAGCCTCGGGTGTTTTTAACCATGATTACAAAAAAATCCCTCTCTGATGAATTCAACAAAGAGGGATTTAGTCAGTAGAAGAAATAACTACTATTTCTTATATTTAGCTTTTCCAAAAGCTAATATGGGGAAAAATATAAATCCAAGAAAGAGCAATCCAAAACCAAATCCCACTGACTTACCAAAGTATTTTGCTATATCAAAAATAATGATAATACCAATAACAATATTAACTATGGGGATAAAATAGAGTATTACCCACCAACCAGGCCGTTTTGCAATTTTTGTCAATAAATAAATATTATAAATAGGAATAATTGCTCCCCAACCAGGCTGGCCTGCTTTTTCAAATAATTTCCAATATACAATAATATAAAAAACACATACAACAAGCCAAAGTATAAATGTACCAGTACCCATTTGTTCTACATTTTCCATAATTTCTCCCTCCTTATTATTGTTATTTAATATAAAATATATTCCGTCTTTGTTAAAATCAAGCTTTTTTTTGCTTTTTTTTCTTAATTTTTTTTCTTAATTTATTATACCTTTCATTTTATAGGAGAAAAAAACATGAAAAAACTAGCAGTAATACTCACCATAAGTATAATTGCATGTAGTAGTGTTATGGCCCAGATCGAATCAGGTGACAAGGAAATCAGCTTCATGGGCTATTTTTCCACTTTTGTGGGAGAAGATGTAGAGGCAAATGGATATGGCTCTTTACAAATAAGTTATGGTAAATACTATTCCCGATACCTACAGTTAGGAATTGCCCCCACAATAAGTTTTTCTACCGGCCAGGATGAAGACGGAGACCCTAAAATCGAGACCCAATTAAGCGGTTCTGTATTCTTCAATTTCAATTTAGCGGCAGCTTCCAGAACCATCCCCTATGTTACCGGAAGATATTACCAGTTTAGTTTTGATATTCCTGAAGATCAGGATTTTATTGACTATTCCTACATTACTGTTGGTTTGGGAATCAGAAATTTTATCAATGAATATGCCAGCTTCAATACTCTGGCCACCTATGGTTTTTCTCCGGTTGAAGAAAACGAGGGCGGTATAGTGGTGATAATGGCTGGACTGTCATTTATTTTTTAAATTATCCTGATAACAGGAGTTTACTATTATGAGACGATTAATAACAGCATTATTAATAATTCTATTGATATCTACAGCTTCTGCCCAGTTTAACCTCTATCTTGAAAATCAGATTACAGTTGATTCTGACGAAATTACGATCATGAAGATCAGTCCCAACGGCAGATTTCTTGCTTTTAGTGATAAAAGAGGCAATCTCGGCATCTGGGATATAAAGGCCGGGCGTCACATTCATCAGATACAGAGTGGCCATAAATCAGTTTCTGCGTTGGTTTTTGACCAGCAGAATCAGCAATTGATTTCAGGAGGCAAAGACGGTAAAATCCGGGTATGGGATCTGTATACCGGCAGCGAACAGCTCATGATAAATGATTTCCGGTCTCCTGTTTACTCATTATCACTTTCTCCTGATGACCGTTTTCTGGCTGCTGCCGGTAAAAGAGATGATGTTTATATCTGGGAATACCCGTTAGGAACACTTAAAGGAAAATTAAAGGGACATAAAAAAGATGTCCTGGCTGTTGCTTTCAGTATAGGCGGTGATCAGCTGCTTTCAGTAGGTAAAGACAGACAAATGATCGTGTGGGATATAAACAAACTTGCTTCTGTCCGTAAAACCGCTATGGAAGCCCGCACAATGAAGCACTCAGGTATTGAAATCAAGTCGGCAGCCTTAAGTTTTGACCGTAAATTTGCCGGAATTGGTATCCAGGAACATATTCTGGCCAAGGGCGGCAGGAGCATGATATTTAAATATAATCTTTCCTTCTATGACTGGGAAACAGGATCTGAAATTGAAACTCTGACCGGTAACCGTCAGGATATCACTTTTTTCGCTATCACCCCGGACAAGAAATATGCAGTTACTGATAATTCCACCTTACAAAAAAAACAACTTTCTTTCTGGAATATTCAGAATGGAGTCATTGAACAAAACTATCCCATAGACGGACCTATTACTGCCTTAACTGTATCGAAAGACGGGAACTGGTTAGCTGTGGGTTATCAGGATAACAGAGATAAATATAAAAGTTATATTAATATCTGGAAGTTATCCGGTATAGGAGGATACGAACGCTTTGCTTCCGGAAAATCATTACCCTCAACAGAAAAAAGGGGGTTCGGAGCATCAATAAAACTGACAACTCCTGCAGAACCGCTCATTCAGTACGGTCAGAGACGACGGCTGGCAGTTATGAGTTTTGACAGTCCCGGACTTGAAGAAAATGTGGCCCGAACCGCAACCTATCTGCTTGAAAGTAAATTAGGCAACAGTCCCCTGGTGGAGCTGGTGGAACGCAATCAGATCCAGAAAGTACTGGATGAACTGCAGTATCAGCAGAGCGGCTTAACAGCAGACAATGCTGTTCAGGTTGGTCAGCATCTGAATGCAGAATACATGCTCATCGGTAGTATTAATAAGCTGGGAAATCTGATAATTATAACTTCCAAGCTGGTAAATGTCGAAACTGCCCAGATTGAAGGTACCAGAGAAGTACAGTGTTCCAATGCTACTATTGAAACGATTTCAGAAATGGTTTCTATTCTGGGTCCGACTATTGCTAAATATTAAAGAGATCTTGAATATAACTCACTGAAAGTGTATTGTTATTTAAAAATTGTACATTTATTACAATCAGTTTCTGAATTATGTATTTTTTATGTAAAATAGGTTAGGTTGCTTTTAATGAAGCCTGACCTATTATTATAATATGATAAATTAACTTTTTTTAAATCAATTTTAAGGAGGATTGATATGCGATACTTTTTAACAATCATTTTATTTTTAACCATGATAATTTCAGCACCTGCCCAGCAGTCTCAGCCTGTGGTTAGTGAAGCAGACTATTCCCGGGCAGAGAGTTTTTTAAGTGTTAACACCACTCCTCTGGTATCTCATGTCATGGAACGTCCAAACTGGCTTCCTGATGACCGCCTTCTGTACCGGAACAGAATTCATGACGGTTTCGAATTCATAATAGCTGACCCGGAAAAACGCACCCGTAACAGAGCTTTTGACCATGAAAACCTGGCTCAGTCTCTTTCTTCAGTTATGGATACCACCTATGATCCTCTCCATCTGCCATTCAAACAATTTGAATTCACAGATGATGGTCAGTCTATCAGTTTTCAAGTACAGAGACAAAAATATATCTGTGATCTGAAAGAATATGAATGCACTACTGTAAAAAATCCGGAAGATGAACCAGGACGTTATGAAATAGTATCCCCCAACCAAAAACTGGCAGCATTTATCCGGGATTACAATCTCTGGGTACGCGATCTTGAGACCGGTGAAGAGACTCAGCTGACTACAGATGGAGAAAAAAATTTCGGGTATGCAACCAATAATGCCGGGTGGATAAAAAGTGACCGTCCTGTACTTCTCTGGTCACCTAATTCAGATAAAATAGCCACTTTTCAGCACGACGGACGAGGAGTTGGTGAAATGTACCTGGCTTCAACTAAGGTTGGACATCCCGAACTTGAAGCCTGGAAATATCCGCTTCCGGGTGACAGCCTCATCTTCCGGATATACCGGGTAGTGATACATCTGGACGGTCCGAAGGTGGTCCGGCTGAACATGCCTCCTGATCCTCACCGTTCAACCATTAGTGACCATGTTGCCACCTGGAGTGGTGAATGGCTGGATGTGGAATGGAATAAAGACGGTTCCAGGCTTGCATTTGTTTCCTCCTCACGTGATCATAAAGAAGCAAAACTCCGCGTAGCTGATCCTGAGACCGGTAAAGTCCGGGATGTTATGGGGGAGGCTGTGGATACATTTTTTGAATCAGGAAATGATAAAGTCAACTGGCATGTACTTACCGAGACCAATGAAGTGATCTGGTTTTCTGAACGGGATAACTGGGGACATCTCTATCTTTATGATCTTAAAGCCGGTAAGCTCAAACATCAGATCACGAAAGGAAAATGGAATGTCCTACAGCTGCGGTATATTGACAGAGAAAACCGTCTGCTTTATTTTACCGGATCCTGCCGCGAACCCGGTGACCCTTATTTTCACTATTTATACAGGATAAAAATGAACGGTAAGGAGCTCACCTGTCTGACACCGGAAAGAGCACATCACTCCATAACTTTTTCGGATTCCTATAATTATTTTGTTGACACCTACTCTACTCCAACCACCCCTCCAATTACAGTTCTACGCGATTCTGAAGGTAAGAAACTGCTTGTATGTGAAGAAGCTGATATCTCAGCTCTTTATGAAAACGGATGGAAGCCTCCTGTTCCCATAAAAGTCAAAGCACGGGACGGAAAAACTGATATTTATGGATTGATGTACAAACCTACCAATTTTGATGCTTCCAAAAAATTTCCCGTTCTCAACTATGTGTATCCCGGTCCTCAGTCCGGAAGTGTAGGAAGCCGCTCATTCCGGCCCTCCAGAGGTGAAAAACAGGCAATAGCAGAACTGGGATTTATTGTGGTGGAAGTTGATGCCATGGGTACTCCCGGACGTTCTAAATCTTTTCATGAATTTTACTACGGTAACATGGGTGACAATGGATTACCTGATCAGATGGCTGCCATCAGACAGTTAGCTGAACGTCACTCCTGGATGGATATAGACCGGGTAGGAATCTGGGGTCATTCAGGCGGCGGATTTGCTTCTACAGATGCTATCCTCCGTTATCCTGATTTTTATAAGGTTGCGGTTTCCGGAGCCGGGAATCATGATAACCGTTGCTATGAAGACGACTGGGGTGAAAAATGGCAGGGACTGCTCAAACGCTATCCGGACGGTACTACTAATTATGACAACCAGGCAAATCAGCTCCTGGCTGATAATCTGAAAGGAAAACTGCTTCTTGCACACGGGACAATGGACAGTAATGTGCCGCCCTATAATACCTTGTTAGTAGTGAATGCCCTTATCGAAGCTAACAAGGACTTCGACCTGATTCTATTTCCAAATCGGGGTCACGGTTTCGGCAGAGAACCATATATGATGCGAAGACGCTGGGATTATTTTGTCCGTCACTTGTTAGGTGCAGAACCGCCCAAAGAATATTCATTTAAGACCTATAACAGGAGAAGATAAAAATCCTGCCTTAATAATAATAATGTAAATAATAATGATGTAAAAAAAACGGAGTGCAGCCCCTTGGTGGGCTGCACTTTTACATTTCACATCGTAACACTACAGTCGCCCGTCTATATACTCAGAGCGACAGATACCCTGTCTCCTGTCATGCTGAGTTCATCGAAGCATGACAGAATTATTTTTTCTTCTTCAGCAGATCCTCCAGAAGATCCTCAGCTTTTTTACCCAGATCTTCGGTTTGTTTATCTTTCAGTTCCCTGAGCTTATCTGCCAGCTCTTCTCTCATCAGTTCTGATTCTTTCCTGTATTCCAGAATCGGCTGCAGATATCTGGAATAAACATTTCCATAATTCTCATCCAGCTCTGTAATTCGCTTATCAGCTTTTTTCTGAAGCGCAGATTTGATATTGTTCTTGATTTCTGTAAGTTTTTTCGATGATGCCGTACTAATACTCTGGGAAAACTTTTTATCAAAATTGCTGGAAATCTCGAAATCATACGTTTGATCTTTAATAACAACTGTACTTTTCAGATTGAGTCTGTCCAGGCCTCTAAATATATCTCTGATAGTTGAAGTGATCTGATCAGTATCAGAAGACTCTTTGAAATCATATTCCAGTTCTCTCCCCTGCAGAAAAAAAACAATTTTCATCTTTTCTTCCGTATTCTGGATATCAATATCAATATCTGCAAATCCGTTTTTGATATTCTCAGGAATATACTTATTTTTTTCTAATTCTATACCCTTCAGACTTATATTTCTGAATCCTAAAGAATAATTGTCTCTATAATTTTTCTTTGTATGATCCAGAACAGCATTAAATAAAATCTCCCGATTCCCTCCATACTTTCCTTTCAGATCAAATACTGTTGGTTTGCCGTATACCCTGGGTTGAGTGGTAAGTCCTGTGACTTTACCCTGCAGATAAGGTACTTTCTGTTCTTCAATTCTTTCTTCCCCGGTTGAAACCTCAATCTTTTTTGCCAGAAAAGTTGGCCAGATTTGTTTCTCCGGAAACCGGATATTCTGCCCTTCCTGTCTGGGCGGTTTTTTCTTTTTCTTCCCACCTGCTTTCCCTGTAATCCTGGTGATAATCTCAGTATATTCAATATACCTGTCAAGTTTAGAAATAACAGATTTCCCAAAAATTATTTTCGATGCATTTTTCAGGGAAAATCCCGGGAGTTGTGCTTTTTCCAGAATATTTTCATAATCCTCTGACAGCCATCTTTTATATTGTTCCTTAAATCCGGAAAGGCGCTGATAATCTGCTTCAGCTTCTTCCCTTTTTTTACTGATTTCTTTTCTGTAACTGTCCATGGTTTTCTGAATACTACGTACTTTTTCAATTTCCTTCAAAGCTTTATCTATTGTATTAATATTGTCAGGATCTATACTCTTAATTTGAAAATTTATACTATCCAACTTTTCCTGAACATCAAATTCTGAATAGTATTTTTCCCATTTATCTGTAGTCGATCCAATATCTGAGGAAACAATTTCATAATTATCTATAATCTGAAGATCAGCCTTGGCAATCAGACTGTCTGTATTCAGTGAACGTGGAATATCCTTGAATGACAAGCCAAATAATTCAGCTTCTTCCAGGTTGCTGGTTATCTTTCCCTTAAACTGATCCCACTTGGAAGGGGACCGTTTTTCTATTTTCTTACTCAGCTTTGGTAAACTGCCGTCTGTTTCTCTGCTGGTTCCTGACTGAGCATTAAGTACAGTAATCTCGTTTATTACATATTTCTTTCGTAATAAAGCAGGCAGATTCATGGAAAAAGCAGTTCTTCCGGATTCTATTAAATTCTGAAACGGTTTTTTGGGATCAGCAATCTGCAGTCTGTCCCATGCAATTCCAAAAGAGAAAATATTCAAATCCAGATTATCAATTTCAGCTTTTGCTCCGGTAACAAACTGAATTGTTTTTTCTATTCCCCTTTCTACTAACTGATCAGTAAAAACAATTGAAATTAATACAATAACAGCGATAAGTATGATAACTGTTATCAATGCTTTTTTGCGCATGATCTATCCCCTCCAATCTCGTAATTTAAAATAGAACTGAACCAGTTTATTACCCTGCAGCATTCTAATTATTTTCCATTTCTTTATTTGTGTATTCCATGAGGTTCGATAATTTACAACTAATTGTTTAAATAAAAGGTAATGAGGAACCAGAAATATTAGAGCACATACAAGACTGCCAATTACCACTGTATTATTGAAACGGGTAAAAGGAGCAACCGGCAGATTATACAGCCATACCCATACCGGCTGCAGAAAATCAAAACTCACTAACAGAGTAAACCCAATAGCATGAAAGACAGGATCGAGAAAATAACCGAGCAGACTGTATAAAATAAGAGAAAAAACTACAGCAGAAAGATTAACCTTAATTAATATGATCAGAATTATTAATATGAAATTATGAACGGTAAAGAATGGAGTCAATCCCAGAATAGTTCCCAGAGTAATTCCCCAGGCAATCTGGGAAGGGGAATCATGGGAACGAAGTGCTTTAATAAATTTACTTATGATTTTAAAAATGATCATGGACGGATCCCTTATGATATTTGTCTATATAACAAAATGTAAGAAATTATTTGTTAATGTCAAATAGGTTTTATTTCCGGGAGTGCAGCCCCTTTATGGGCTGCATATTTTAAATTTCACCAGTCACCCTTCGATGAACTCAGGGTGACATACATTTAATGCCCCTGCGGAGCAAAAAAAACGAAGAAACCATGACCCGAAAAAACAACACAGGGCTCTCCTATGACTCGTAAAGTAGTGAATCAAGCCTGCAGAACAAGTTTTCGACAACAGGAGGCTGAATACTGCCGAACAGACTGTCTCAGCCCTTTCCCATCATTTTCTAAAGGGTCCGCTGGGCCCGACAGCCGCCAGCTTTGGGTTAATTCTATATTTATTAATATGCTATGGGTGCGCCCGGTCCGATGGGAAGCCCCAGCAGCATCCAGAGCGTAAGAAGCGCAGACCAGAATAAAAAGAAAATCAAGGAATAAGGAAGCATTGTGGCGATGATGGTACCAAGCCCGTATTTTTCATTGTATTTCTGGGCGAAGGCCACAATCAGTGCGAAATATGACATCATGGGAGTAATAATATTGGTGACAGAATCACCGATACGGAAGGCTGCCTGAGTTACACCAGGATGATAGCCCACCAGCATGAACATAGGTACAAATACCGGTGCCATGATAGCCCACTTGGCGGAGGCGCTTCCCATAAAAAGATTGATAAAGGCCGCCACAACCACAAAAGCTACCAATAGACCAATACCGGTAAATCCGATGGATTTGAGCAGCTCTGCCCCCTTTATGGCAAGCAGGATGCCCATATTGGACTCTTTGAAACAGTAGACAAACTGAGCCGCAAAAAAAACCAGAACAATATACCCGGCAAGTCCTTTCATTGCATTGGTCATCAGTTTAATGACATCCTTGTCATTCCTGATCTTTCCCACAACAATACCATAGACAAGACCGGGAACAAAGAAAAATATCATCAAGGCTGACACCAGGCCACTCATGAACGGTGAGTGAAGAATAGATCCGGTTTCCGGATTTCTGAGCAGACCGTTTTCAGGTATCAGAAAAAGCAGAAACAGAGCCACGACAGTTAGCAGTGAAATACCTGCCCAGCGTAGACCTTTTTTCTCGAGATCAGTCACCTTTTCAACCTCTTCGCTCACACCTTCATATGTTCCCAGACGAGGCTCAACGAATTTCTCGGTCACCCAGGTTCCCAGAAATACAAGCATAATCGCGGAGACAAAGGCAAAGTAGAAATTAACAGCCGGGGTTACCTGAACCGAGGTATCAACCATATGAGCAGCCGACTCACTCAACCCGGCCAGCACCGGATCTATGGATCCTATCATAAAATTCGCTCCGAAGCCGCCGGAAACACCGGCAAATGCAGCTGCAATGCCGGCCATGGGATGGCGTTTGAAGGCCATAAAAATCATAGCGCCAAGCGGTACAAGCAGCACATACCCGGCACTGGAAGCCATATGGGAGAGAATGCCGGCTGCAACAACTGCTGCTGTCACCAGCCGTTTGGGAGCGGTAAGCACAATTTCCCTCAGCATTACAGAAATTAGACCGGTTCCATCAGCCAGCCCGATACCAAGCATCACGGCAAGCACCACGCCCAGGGGCGGAAAACTGACAAAATTATCGATGAGATTCGAATAAAGCCACCTCAACCCATCTCCGCTGAGCAGACTCACAGCACTGATGGTTTCGCCGGTTCCCGGGTGAGTTGCCGTGACATTAAGGAATGCCACCAGATGGGAGACAGCCATAATAATTAAGACAAAAATCAAAAACAGGCTGGCCGGATGGGGCAACTTGTTACCAGTTCGTTCAATTTTATTGAGTATCCGCAGGAATAATGATTCACCCGGTTTACCCTTTCTGCTGAAAATGCACCGGAAAAAACCTTTCTTCCGGGGAGGGGGCGTCTTTTCCCTGTTCTCTTTGTTCTTCTCTGAAGTCATATAACCTCTCCATTTTTTAAACATACCAGATGGATTCAGCACCTGCAAGCTGAATATAACTCTCTCTCTCTTCTGCAGGGCGGGGAATCATCTTCGTAACATTCCACAGGACGAGCCAATGATCCCCTCATGAACCTGCCCGTATCACAGTGTTTAGACAACAATGTAAGAATCTTTTCTTTAAAAATAAACAGTAATAATATCGGGAAGAACGGAAGTTCCGGTTTATCCGGGAAAGCAGGAAGAAAAATAATCATCGTCCCGCAACGGTCACCCTTCGATGAACTCAGGATGACTGTTTTTAGTAACACTACGTCCATGGAAGGTCCATAGAAGCATGGTAGAATCCATTCACCTCACCTCCCCCAGCTTCTTCACCAGCTCTGCCACCCTCCTTCCCAGCTTTCTGGCCTCATCTTTGGTCTGATCATTCATGGTTCCGGAATAGGCTACCCCGTAATGTCCGCTTGCACTCATAGGATCCCCTACCACGATCATCCCATAGATCAAAAAAGCCTGGATAATAGACATTATGGTTGTTTCCTTCCCTCCGGTGGGATGATGAGACGTGGCAAAAGCAGCGCCGACTTTATCTTCCATCTGTTTACGGATGGAAAGAAAGCGATCAAAAACATCTTTCAATTCTGCAGCCATAGTGCCAAAATATACCGGAGAACCGGCTATTATCCCTTCTGAATTCAAAAAATCCTCTTTGGTAACCTCCGATGCTGATTTTATACTTAATTCAATGTTATTTACTTCCTTTATTCCCTGAGCAATCTCTTCAGCTAATTTTTTAGTTCGGCCCGTTTTTGAATAGTATAAAATTAAAATTTTCATTTTTCCTCCATTGTACTAATTCTTCTAAAAATTAACCCGGCACTTCAGCAGTGCCGGGCTTAAAAATAAAAAGTAGTTAATACTTATAATAAATTTATTTATTAAGCTTTAGCCGGTTTATAGATGAGTGCTGCAACCATCCCGCAAATAATCAACTGGATCACACCATAAACAAACCACTGAACAGCCATACTGAAAGGAATAGGATACATGGCATAAGAACCAAAGCCCATACCGATACTGACATAAAGGCCAATCCAGAATCCATAGCGGAGACCTTCAGCCCAGCCTTTATTCTCATATCCTTTAATAAAAATATAGACAAAAAGAAATGCTTTCACTATATCTCCCAGGTAAATAATCCACATCTTCTGATCCATATCAGCCCGCCACAGTTCTGAGGCAGCTTCATATGCTCTGGCCAGAATAACTCCGTGAATAAAAAAATTAATGGCCTCAAACACAACAAATACAATAATGCTTGCAATAATAAAACGTCTGACATTCATACTCTTCCCTCCTATTTTTTGAAACTATTATAGTATTCAATAATAGAAAAATTTTTCAAAAAACACAAGATATTACCCTAGCAGTATAAAAAATTCTCCTGAATGAATGATACTCTCTTATTTATAAATGGAATAATTAAAAACCTGAATATTTTAGAGTAATATAAAGAATTAAGGATTTGTTTTTTCAGCCACCATCATGATCTCAACCAATCCATCAGCAGGTATTCGAGATACTTCCAGCACTGCCCGGGCCGGGAATGAATCTTTAAAAAATTCGGTGTAAATAGCATTAAAGTCAGAATAGTTATTTAAATCAGTCAAAAAAACCTGACATTGAACTACGTCTCTTAAAGAAAAACCTGCCTGGAGTAAAACAGCCTTTTGATTATTTAGAGCCTGACGGACCTGACCCCTAAAACCACCTTTCACAAATCTACCCGTTTCAGGGTCCATACCAAGCTGACCGGAAAGATACAGTCTGTTCCCCACCCGCACAGCCTGAGAATAGGGCCCAATGGCTGCCGGTGCATCAGGGGCAGTGATAATTTCGCGGTTGATTGTTTCTTCTGTGCAACCTATAAAAAATAAAAATAGTATACTGATACATAGCCATTTTTTCATTTACAGCTCCTTAAAAGATTATAGTGAATAAATTACTTTTATATATTACGTATAAAGATACCGTTTAACTTTATTGGTCGGAGTCATTTCAAAGGGTTCAGGTTGTTCCTCTATTTTTGATATGGCTGAATATGCAGGAAGCGTCTGATTGATTTCATTACGAATATTTTCTAGTACATCTTTTACCAGAGCTGCAGTTTCAGATTCATCTTTATTTTTGAATTCAAATTCTTCATTCAGTATATCGTAATCCGGATATACTTTGGCAATAAGTCTACCTTCTTTTTTGAATACAATAACCTGTTGAATATATGGATTCTGCAGTAATTGCTGTTCAATAATTTCAGGATAAATATTCTCTCCAGATGCATCCACAATGACATTCTTTGACCGACCCTTAATATACAGATAATCATCATCATCTAAATAACCCAGATCACCAGTCTTCAGCCAGCCATCAGAAATAAACATCTCTTTTGTTGCTTTTGGATTTTTATAATATCCATACATTATGTTAGGACCATTGACAATTATTTCACCAACATTTGTTTCTGGATCCGGATTATGAATTTTAATATCAACCCCTGGGATGGCCTGACCGCAGGAACCTACTTTTACTTTGCCAAATGGATTGATGGTAAGGATCGGAGATGTTTCAGTTAATCCATATCCGGTAGAATAACTTATCTTAGCATCTCTTAAAAAATTTTCTACATCGGGATTTAAGGAAGCACCGCCAAACATAAAGAAGCGTAAATGTCCTCCTAAAGAACTGACTAATTTTTTACCGGCAATTTTATTCAACATTTTTCTGAATGGGAAAATTTTGTAGAGAAAAGCAGTGATTTTTTTACTCTGTATGTTGGGTAGAATTTTTTTACGGTAAATTTTATCAACAACAAGGGGTACGGTAAGTACGCCGGTTGGTTTTACTGTCTGCATACCAGCCAGCAGCTTTTTTGGAGTAGGTAGTCCCTTCATATAAAATATTGATACACCTGCAACAAGTGGACATAACATGCCGCCGGTTGCTTCAAATGTATGAGCTAAAGGAAGAATGGAAAGAAAACGATCATCGGGTGTTAATGGAAATTTCTTTAGGGCATTTAAAACATCTGAAGCTATATTTTTATGGGTGAGCATAACTCCTTTTGAATGCCCGGTGGTTCCGGAAGTGTAAATAATTGCTGCCAGATCATCCGGGACAGGTTTGGGGAAAGAGACAGTGAGTTTCTTTAAATCATAATTTATTTTATCACCTTTGATGAATTTCATGATATCCTTATCAAGTTTTCTCTGCTTTACTTTTTTAATATGCTTTTCAGTAAAATCCTCCAGAGAAAAAATTAATCCTAATTCTGACTCTTCCAAATCTTCAACTTTTGAAACATAATTATTAGTAATAAAAACAGCTTTACTTTCCGAGTTTCGAATGATATGGCGGATATCTGCTTCCGGAAACCCGGTTAAAATAGGAACAGCTACAGCACCAATGTCAGTAATTGCCAGATAGGCAATTACCCAATTGGGACTATTATCACCAAGTATAGAAACTTTATCTCCTCTCTGAATATTATAGGATAAAAGTTTGGCTGATAACCAAATCTTCTTTTCTGCAACAGTCTTAAAATCAAGAGGCTCTTCTCCTGCAAAAGCCAGACAAGGAAGTTCAGCAAAAAAGTCAAAGCTCTTATCCAGTAAAGCGGGAACAGTTAATTCAGTAATTTCACCTTTCATGCATCACCTCCATAATATTATTGTAATCGGGTTAAATTATTCGAGCCTTATTTTATTATAAATTGTTTATTTGTAATTAATTTAGT
The DNA here is from genome assembly GCA_046483025.1 of bacterium. Taxonomy (GTDB): domain Bacteria; phylum Zhuqueibacterota; class QNDG01; order QNDG01; family CAYUAG01; genus CAYUAG01. Next base: position 7,874 of record JAWODZ010000209.1, on the reverse strand, counting down.
TACATCATCACACATGTAAATAAATTATACCACCCCTTTCCCCTCCTTAAAAAAGATCTCCACACTCTCCAGACCAGAACTTTTGGCCTCTTTTACAGTTCCCACAAAAACTACCTGGCCTGCTTCCATAAAAATTATCTTATCGGAAATTCGCTCCACACTGGGAACCGAATGAGAAATAACTACAATGCTCATACCCAGTCTGTCTCTGAGGCTGCAGATGAGTCTGTCCAGATTTGCAGCAATGTGGGGATCAAGACCGGCAGACGGTTCGTCACAAAACAGTAAATCCGGATCCAGAGCAATAGCCCGGGCCAGAGCAACCCTTTTTTTCATCCCTCCTGACAGCTCTGAGGGTAAAAGATCTGCAGCATGTCTCAATCCTACCAGATCAAGTTTCATGTTCACCAATCTGTTGATAAGTTGAAACTGCATGTCAGTATGCTGCTCCAGGGGAACAGCAATATTTTCTGCAGCGCTAAGGGAATTAAGCAAAGCTCCGTTTTGAAAAAGCACACCCATTTTCTGACGTATTTGATTAAACTGGGGCTCTTCCATGCCGGTTGTCTCCATACCAAAAATCTTTATTGAACCTGACCAGGGTGGCAAAAGTCCGATGATATTCTTCAAAAGTGTAGTTTTCCCACACCCGCTGGCACCTAATATGGCAGTGATTTCCTCTTTTTCTGCTTGTAAATCAACTTCCTGAAGCACCAGCTTCCCATCGTATCCTGCCTGTAATTTTTCCACACTTACTACACTCAAATTTCCACTCCCTGTCCGAAATAAAAAACAAGACCGAGAATACTGTCTGCTAAAACTATTAAAAATATAGAAGTAACAACTGATGCAGTTGTAGCTCGTCCTACTCCTTCTGATCCTCCCTTGACATTTAAACCATAATGTGCACCTACGGTTACGATGATCCAGGCGAAAATAAAACTTTTTACCAGACCGGTAATGATATCCTTAAGAATAAGTGCATTAATCACCTCCTGAAAAAAAGGTTCCGCTCCGATACCCAGATAAGTAATACCTACCAGAAACGAACCGGCAATACCAATAATCATGGAAAGAATGGTGAGCATGGGAGCGGTTACGGTAATAGCATGAACCTTAGGAACAACTACATATTTAATGGGATTCAGCCCCATACTCCTGAGAGCATCCGTTTCTTCTGTTACCACCATATTGGCTATTTCAGAAGTAAAAGAAGAGCCGCTTCTACCCGCTAATACTACAGCTGTCATTAGAGGCCCCATCTCTCTGGTCATAGAAATAGCAATCAAATCAGCCACATAGATACTGGCTCCAAACTGCCGTAATTGTGCTGCGGACTGCAGCGCCAGGATAAATCCGATTAAAAATGAGATCAATCCAATGATTGGTAGGGCATTCATTCCGATCAGTATACTCTGATTTAAAAATTCACCTCTTCGCATTCCCCTTTTGTTGAATAAACCCTGAAAAGCATAAAGGCTGGTATCAACTATTAAAAGAAAAAAACCCTCCACTTTCTCCCAACCGTAAAAAACTATAGTACCGAGCCATTCCCAGAAAGATCCTTTTTCTTTTGAAATCTTTATACCTTTTGTATCATCCTTGAGAGAGAAAACTTTCATGGCTTTACTGATTTTCTCAGAAACACCTGTTAACTCAACAGACAGAGATCTGGACTGGGCCTGAGCCCTGAACTCTTCCAGAAAGGCAACCCCGCTGCTGTCTATCTCTTTTACTGCTGATAAATCCAGAGTGATTCCAGATCGTACAACTTCTCCCAGATGCTGCATACTTTGCTCATAGATAAAAGAAATATTTTCTTTATCAAGATTTCCTTTTATAATAAAACAAGAGTGATCTACTTTCAGACTGGTTTTCATATCCAAGTATCTTTATTTGGATGTTAATGTATTCTTGACTTCAATCAGATAATCAGAGGTAATTTGCTGTAAAAGGGTGCTTGTTTGAGCTGCAAATTCATTGATATTTTTTTTCTTTAAGGTAACTTTCCGGTTATGAGTTGTTCTTAGTAAAACTTCATCTTTTTTATTATCCAATAGTATAAAACTAATATTCAGATGGGCCAGTAAATCTTTTTTCTCCTCAATAATTTCCAATTTATGGATATTCCCTGTTATTATGAAATCAGCATCAATTGAAAAGCCCAGAGAGGTTTTCTGAAACATTTTGCTGCCATCTACTAATCTGAAAATCATATAAGTAATAGCAGAACTTGGATGAGTTGCCCATAAATGATAGTAATAATAATTTATTTTATGCGATTCCAGTCGTACAGCAATTCGGGATTGCCCAAAAGCTTTTGCTATATTAAACTCACGTATATCTATATTATAGGGAAGCGTTTCTGTTATCTGTAAATCCTGGCGTGTAATAAGTGAATCCGGTTCCAGAACATAATATTTTCTAACCATAGCTTTTTTACTACAGCCAGACACATACATCAATAATAATATTAATAGAAAAATATAATATTTTAATTTCATATCACTTCTCCAGTCTTTCATCAGCTGTTGTCTCCGGCCGGACTCCCCGGACCAGCACTGAAGGATCCTCACTGATCATTCTGACAATTTGATTGAGATATATCACACTTTCCTTGAGGGTCTCAACCGTGGTGCCCAATTCTGATCTGGTTTTCATAATTGAAACATCTACTTCTTTTAACACTTTAGTGGAATAATTCAGAGTTCTGTTCAGTTCATTAATCATGGTCACCAGCTCAGCTTCTTTCAAGGATTTACTGATTTCTGCCAAATTACCCAGAATCAGATCAACCGTATCTGATCTGGTTAAAGTATTGAATTTTTTCACCAGAGAATCCGTAGTAACAATAAGTGAATGAGCATCCCTGGTGATCTGTTCTGTATTGTTAAGGCTTCTTTGAAATGTTTGTTTGTTTGTACCTAAAATATCATTTAATTGATTAAAAGACTGGGAAGCATTACTTATAAACTCTTCTACTCTTTCTAGGTTCTCAGTGGAGGTAAAACGAGTAATATTATTAAGCACAATCTCGGCTTTCTCTGAAATAACTTCAGCCTTCCCGGTAATCATTTCTGTAATAGATTTTCCCGGGTGGATAAATCCGCCTTCCGGAAGAATATCTGATTCATTGGTACCGCCTCGTAATTCAATTACTTTAAGGCCGGTTATTCCCAGCATGGTGACATCAGCCTTAGTGTCTTTTTTAATAGGTACATCTGGCTCAAGGGAAAGTTCAACTATAACTCTTCGGATATCATTCGGATCAATAGATATATCTGTAACTTGTCCTACATTTAAACCATGATATTTAACCCTGCTTCCTTCCTGTAATCCGGTAAGTGAAAGATTGCTGTATCCTATATAGTAAATTTTCTTTTCTTGTAATATGGTGGGTACAACAATAACACCGATAAGAATAATTAATGCGGATATTGAAACCAGGAAAAAAATACCTAACCGTACTTTTTGAAGTCTTGAAATCATAATCATCACCTAAAATTATGAATAAATGAATCTATAAATATAATATAATAAGAATTCTAATAATTTCAAGTAAAAAATTGTGTCTCCAAAACCTTCGGGAGGTTAATAGACTGTTCAGGATGAGATACTGTGAAGTTATTTACAAAATCATTAAATATATCTGCGAGAAGTGAAGCGACAAAGAAATCCCTTGGAACCAACAGTGGGTTGTCATTCCCGAATATTTTTATCGGGAATCCAAGGGTGGGGAGACTCCTGCCAACCTCACTGGATTCCTTTTAAAGATTGCAGGAATGATCTAAATTTATCAATTTACTATTTTCTCATCGTTACCGGTATGCTTATCGCTAACAAAATCAAATCCACTGTTCACCCAAAAATTAAATATGTATAATAATCATTGGAAACCTGTTATCGGATGTGTCCGAACACTTGTTACCTATCTGTCCGGTCTATACACAGCGACCCTGTCAGGGTGGGTGACCATTAGATTGTCTTCGACAGCCTCCTGCAAGATTCATTTCCGGTAAACAAAGAAGCTAATTTTCTTCAAGAAGGTTAGCTTCTAAATAATTATACTTCTACCATAATCGTTTAAAAATCCACCCTTAGCTTTCCCATAAAATTTCTTCCCGGACCAGCAATTCCAGATGAATATGGTCTGTACCGTTGATCAGTAATATTCTCCACACCTGCACTTAATGTTAATACCTCTGATAATCGACACCTGATTTTAATATTTAAGGTATACCACCCGGGAGCATAGGGGTTACCATCTTCATTTAAAGCGTAAAGATAGGGTTTGTTTTTCTCTGAGGAAGCCAGATCATTATAAGAAAATGTTCCGCTATAAACACAACTCAAATCAAGGTTAAATCTATTATGAGAATACAAAAGATGAGTACTCCCAAACCAAGGTGCTATATGACGGACCGGAACCCTGCTGCCATCCTCATTCTCCTCTTGCCCCTGCTGATAATTTAACCGGGATACTACACTTAACTCCCAGGGTAATTTTAACTCAATTCCGGTTTCTATCCCCCAAACACAGGCATTTGCAGTATTTTGAATTGCCTGCACCCGGCTGAGAATCCCGTCATACATAATACTGTCCTGATCACTCAGGATGTAATTTCGTCGTACCATGGCATTATCCAGGATAGTGTAATATACAGTAAAATCATATTTAATCAGATCACGGTTAATCTTCACTATACCCAGATCAATATTATAGGCGTATTCTGAAGAAAGATCAGGATTGGGAACTATAACGGATCCTGGTTCTGAATCAAATACTTTGCCCATATCATCTACATTGGGAGCTCTGAATCCTGTGGATAAATTCAGCTTGAACTCCAGATCAGTTTCAGGTCTGTAAATCATCCCCACACTTCCTGATAATGCGCCTGTATTCATCTCCGCAGATGTGAAAGGAAACGGATAGAAACTAGTATCAAACTCTGATTTCATAGTTATCTGATTGTACCGTATACCGGAGTGAAGGGTAATTTTATCAGTAGCATTAAATTGATAATTCAGGTAAGCTGCATAAGAATTCCAGGTAGAACCATCAGGATAACGGGTACTAGTGGGATTGACTTCCCCAGTTTCAATATGTTCGATTTCTGCTTCTGAACCAACTTTGTTAAAAACCATTTCTGTTCCATAGAATAATTTGTGGTTCTCAGCAATAGTTTTATTGAAATCTAGATTAACTGTGACCACATCAACTGTTTCCACCCGATGCCGAAGTTCAGAATTATTCAATTTGCGATCATGTCGGCTTTCTTCAAAATATTGATAAGCCAAAATAAAATGACAGTCAGTAAAAAAACGATTCTCTTTCATATAGTTTACATCTACATTATTCATGTACCATTTTTGGGGGCCATAATACCACTGAGCATTTTTTAAATGATCATTTTTGAATTCTATCAGACGATCATATCGGGGGATATTGGAAGTTTGGGATACATGAAGACCATAAGTAAAATCCCAAAATTGATTTGGTTTGAACCGGATCTTTTGCATTAGATTCAACTGATTATAACCAGTGGGAATCTGTTTCCTCGGATCAGGATTGTTTACTACAGTATCCTGCCCGTTCATTGGTTTTACATAGTTTTCACGTAAATAATCATCCGGTCCCTTTTCACCCATGTACAAATGATCATAATCAGTAAAAGTCAGACTGGTTAAAAAAGCCCATTTTTTCAATCCAATGTTGATATCCACATGAGCAGTCTTCTCAAAATTTGCCGAACTGCTTCTCAATACTCCACTTCCTGTTACATACAAATCTTTTCCTGCAGAAAACCGGGGAGAAAGGGAATAAAAACTCATTACTCCTCCAATAGCATCACTGCCGTATATGGTAGAGCCGGGGCCAAAAACCACTTCCGTTTTTTCCAGAGAAAAGGGATCCAGGGAAATGACATTCTGCAGATTACCGCTGCGAAAAATTGCTGTGTTCATCCGCACCCCATCTACAGAAATCAACACCCTATTGGTAGCAAATCCTCTTATCATAGGACTGCCCCCGCCTAACTGGCTTTTTTGAATAAACACTTGATTGGAGTGGGCAAGTAAATCTGCAGTTGTCTGAGAGTTCTGTATTCTCATCTTTAATGGCCCAATATCTACTACTTTGTAGGGAATATCCTTGGTCTCCTGCTGCCATCTGGAAGCTGAAACAACCACTTGATTCATCACTATTGCCTTTTTTTCCATAAACAGCAAAAACTGTTTCTCTTTCATCTGTCTGTAGCTCAGAACATATGACTGATAGCCAATTAATTCAATCCGGACTGAATCAATCCCTTTAAAAACAGAAATATCCACACATCCATGAGCATCTGTTGATTTATATAACTTAAGATCATTACTATAGATACTTACATGTTCAAGTGGCTGATGCGTTTGTTTATCTTTAATAGTTACTATTTGTGCTTGTGCACAGAAAGCATACAGCAAAAGAATTGATAAATAGATAATTTTATTCATCTGTTTTTTTGTCTTGATAATAAACCCGAATCAGCTAATAACTGTTTCTAACATAAATCTGAAATAACAAAATCCCCATTCCTACATTCTCTGAAAAACCTGATTATTACCCCTTTCCACTGTTTCTGGTATGTTAAGAAGAACAATGTCATCGGGGATGTCCATAAAGGTTGATTTTATATAAAATGTCATGCCGAGTGAAGTCAATGTATATTATATCATTTTTAATATAAAAAAAAATTTTTAAAAATTCCAACCGAATAAATAATTTAAATTATTTTAAACTCCTTTCTTATTGAAACTACAAAATTGTATATACGTATATAATATGTATAGTAAAAAATATTGGAGGTAACTATGTCTAAAAGTAAAATAATATATTTATTCTTTGCAATAACTTCAATGTTCTTAATTGTTTTAATCTCAAGTTGTAATGTTAGAATTAACAAGTCAATACACATTCCTGATGGAAAATCTGTCCGCCACAGTCTCAATACTATTAACGGGAGTATCTACATTGGATCTGAATGTATGGTCAGAGGTAATTGTAGAAGTGTTAATGGAAAAATTCAGGTTGGCAGAGGATCTGAAATTTCAGATCTTGACGCTGTTAACGGAAGTATTAACCTTGATAAAGAAGTAGTAGTACATGGCAGTGTAAAATCAATAAATGGTTCGATCAGATGTGACAGAGGCTGCAATGTATATTATGATATATATACCATAAATGGCGATATCGATATTTACAATACAACTGTCGAAGATGATATAAAAACCATTAATGGGGACATCTCCATACTTGATAATTCAACAGTTGAGAATAATATTATAATTAAAAGAAAAACCGGCACATCCAATTATCATCATAAAATTACTATTAAAATTTCTGAAGGATCAGTAGTAAAAGGTGATATTTTAGTACATCATGATGAAAGAAAAGTCCGGGTAATCCTCTCAGAAGGCGGTAGAGTACTGGGTAATATCAGAAATGCGGAAATTATCAAGGAATAAAAGTTTAATTTTTTACTTACTTGTACTAATGAAATTTAACAAGTAATTTATATATAATATTTTGTTTTATTTCCCTATATGAGATATAATAAAGGAACATATATCCTTTAAAGCATTTTTTGCTTCCGGGAAAGGATGTTCCGGTGCAAACCGATAATCAAATGTTAAAGCATTAACACCACTTTTTTTAACAAATTTTGCAACAATATGACGATGTGAGCGGCTCGATCCTATAACATATCCGCCGCCGTGAAAATATAGAATATGTTTCTTAGGTTTTGCATAGTTTTTTTATTTTTGTCTTTTTTTTTATCTTAACACCCTCTCTTAATCTCTCCCTTGAGGGAGAGATTAAGAGAGGGTGTTAAGAT
>JAWODZ010000205.1:0-3572 GCA_046483025.1 bacterium | reverse complement strand
AGATAGTGCTGTTCCGATGTCCCTTCTGGCTGATCATCCTAACGTTCAATTTAACTATTACAGTGGAGGAATAGGGACATGTGAAACTCAAATGCATTGATTTAATATTTTTGAGTCTAGTCTAAGCGGCTCTCTCAACCAAAGCTATCCAAATTATCGTATTGACTGACAAATCCCTATAGTAGCCACTAAGCGTTGGTGCATAAAAATTAGCTTTTTAAACCGGACTCATTTTTGAAGAAATAATATCAAAAGATAAGAAGATAAAAATAATTCTTTGGTTATTGATAAAAATTGTGCTTTGAGCGCATAATTGAAAAATTTAAGAAGGTTTAAAAGGAGGTATCTATGAATTTTTTATCACAAATTACAAGTAAATTATTTGCCAGAGGAAGCATTTATTTGCTTTTGGTAATCGGTATGGTAAGTTGTCAGCAAGAGCCATCCAGGAAGATGAGTGAGCTTCTTCCAGCTCCTCAGGAGGTTGAATTTAAAGAGGGCATTTCCATTAGCCCAAAAAATTTCAACACGATTTATCTGTATTCAGAAGCCGGGGAAAATGCGGAGTTTTCTGCAAATTTATTAAAGGAAAAAATAACCCAACTCTTTAATTATTCTCCGAAACTGGAAGTTATTCAATCCTATGAAGCTCTTTCTCGTCCAGCTATCCTACTGGGTATTCCTTCAAAGGATCGGGAATTTTCTAATTTTTGTTCTGAGCTACCTTCTCCAAAAAAAGGTAATGGTGAATCTTATGTGCTGGATGTTAAAGATGATGAAATAACAGTTTCGGGAGGAGGCAGGTCCGGACTTTTTTATGGAGTTCAGACTCTTATTCAGCTTATGGAAGAGAGTAAATGGGAAGATGAATCTTTACAAGGTATGTTGATCCAGGACTGGCCGGATATGGATCTTCGCACAGTCCATTATAACTATTTTTTTCATCTTGACCGTTACGAATATATTAAAGAATCTATTGAAAAACTGGCAAAACGCAAGGTTAATGGAATAGTATTCGAATTTGAAGACAAGTTTCAATATCAATCGCATCCTGTGCTTGCTGCTCCCAATTCATTAACGGCTAAACAGGTAAAAGAACTCACTCAATATGCGCATAAATATCACATAGATATAATACCTCTGGTACAGGGTCTTGGTCATGCCGGATTTATTCTTAAGCATGACAGATTCAAGCATCTGCGGGAAGATCCCGAGATTAACCAGTCATTTTGTCCTTTAAAAGACGGGACCTATGAACTTTTATTCGATATGTACCGTGAAACTATAGAGGCCACACCGGGGGTGAAATATTTTCATATAGGAGGGGATGAAGTGAGAGTCATGGGAGAATGTCCGCTTTGCAGAGATAAAAAGAAGGAGATGGGAGAACTTGGCCTCTATCTTACCTGGCTGAACCGGGTGCATGATTTTATGGAAAAACACGACCGAACCATGATATTTTGGGATGATATGCCATTAAAGGAAGCCGGAATCTATCGAACCACCCACAGTGAAACTCCCAGGGAGGAGTTTGATTCTCTCTGGGCAAAGGGTATTCCACGACTTAATAATGTCATTGAAAAATTTCCCCGGGACGCTATTTTTATGCGTTGGAACTACGGTCTTGCCAGGGAAAAAGGGAATATAGGAATATTGGATTGGTATAGGAAGCATGATTTTAAACGGACAATCGCCACAGCCATAATTGGGAATTATCCGTTAATACCGGATTATGATTGGACCCCTTCAAATATTAAGAGTTTTCTTACTTTAGGTGCGGAAAAGGATGTAATGGGAGCGCTCTGTACTGCCTGGGGTGACGATGCAGGCAATCATTTTGAGATTTACTGGTTGGGATTTCTGGCATCAGCAGAGTATGGCTGGAGCAGTGAAAGTCCTGCTAAACTGGATGAATATTGGGATAAATACCTCCGGCGATTTTTTGGACCCAATACGAACGGCCTTGTTCCGGCATTCCATAACTTATCCAAGCGAGTTGAATTCTGGAATAATGCCCTGCTAGAAGAGGGTAAGAAACACCGGCTAGATTATCGGAATCATCTTATATCCCTTCCGGATTTACAAGATGCACCCGAGGAATCTACCTGGGAAAAGCAATTTCAACCTCTTATGAAAAAAGCTAAAAAAGAAAGAGAAAAATGCACTCAGGCTATGGAAACCCTGGAGGAAAATATGGACCGGGTTACCCGAAATGATTATAACTTGGAGGTATTTGCTTCAATGGGCAGTTTAATGAAAACCCATTGTGATTTTGTCATCTCACTTGGAGAAATCGCAGGATATTGCGATAAAGCCAGAATGGCCCATGAGAACGATCAAAAGGAAAAAGTAGTTACCAACCTGAATAAAATGGCAAACATTGCCGATTCAGCATGGAATCAATACGAAGCTACTTACCAGGATTTAAAAGAGGTATGGCAGGAATCACGATATCCAAAAGGAGGCGAGGGATATATAATGAATCCTCAGACCAATTATCTTGCCGGTCGAACAGCAGACCTGTCTTATTTAATACTGGCTGAGAAAAAATTAGAACTGCCAAAGTATGTAGAAATACTACGTCAGATGGCGGATCAATATCAGGAGAAAGGTTCTTTTTCATTTTAACATTTTACATTATGAACACTAGTTAGTTATATGTGGTTAACTAAATAATTGGACAATTAAAAAGCCTTATAAGAATAAAATTTATCAATGTATATTGTAATTATTAAATAAAGTATGATAAATCATGAGGATATTAAAAATAAAAGTGTTAATTAAAATTCTGTTTATCTTTTCATTTTTTCTTGTTAATTTTTCAATAAGGGCTCAGGAAGACCAACTTTTGGTAGGATGGGCACAGGCAAACATTACTCCTGATAAGCCCGTGGCATTGATAGGACAAAAACATAAACGAATCTCGGATTCAGTAAAGGACCCCCTTACTGCAACTGTATTGGCAATAGAAACGAGAGGGGATAATGGCCAAAAGGAGCAGGCAATAATGATTTCTTGTGATCTTACCTTTATAAGAGGACAAACACAACAAAAACTGCAAAATTTAATATCAAAAAAAATAGATGATTTTGATTCAAGCAAATTATTTCTTAATGCCACGCATACGCATACAGCTCCGGGCACTTTAGATAATGGATTTTTTGGGTTGTATGATGTTAGTGAGGATGAAGGAGTGATGAAACCCTCGGAATATGAAGCTTTTTTCCTTGACCAGACATCTACAGCAGTAGTAAAGGCTTGGGAGCAGAGGCAACCAACTGGCTTTAGCTGGGGATTGGGTGATGCTGTATTGGGGCATAATCGCCGGACAGTGCAATTTGATGGAAGTGCAAGCATGTATGGTGCTAGCGGCGAAGACTTTTCTCATTATGAAGGCAAAGAGGATAACAGAGTTGGCATGGTTTTTTTCTGGGATAAAAACCAGGAACTTAGTGGAATGGTGATTAATATAACCTGTACAGCCCAGGTAACAGGAGGAGAAAGTTTTATTTCTGCTGACTTTATTCATGAAGCCAGGAAAGCCATTAAGGAGAGGTATGGCGAAGACTTGT
>JAWODZ010000060.1:0-37774 GCA_046483025.1 bacterium | reverse complement strand
AGGTCTTGACACTGACCTGGGCGATCTTTGAGAACTCACCAATCTTTAACATGAACACTCCAAAAAAGTTTGTCTGAAGGCCTTCAGTGGTACAAGTATACAGCCTCCTGTAAGGGGAGAGTCAAGCGGTTGATGGAAAACGCCTCGATACTTCCGGGGTTTTGAATTACAGAAAAATGTGATCTTTTCAGGATTCCCTATCCGGTGTGAATGTATAATTGATAGTAGAAGGTTAGCATCACTTTTTCGGTACAGAGGAGGAAGCATTTCCATGAAAAAATTTTTTAGTTTCGAACGGATGATCACACCGATCATTATCAAAATCCTTTTTTGGATTGGTCTCGCGGCAAGCGCGATATCCGGCATTGCGGTTTTCATTTCAATTTTAGTGATGGGGTTTTCGGATGGCAGTTTTCTAGCCATCAGTCTCGGGCTGTTTTTAGGCCTCCTGGCCGGGTTGATTGTGTTTGCCTTTGGCGCTTTAATGACCCGTATTTATGCAGAATTGCTCATCCTGGCTTTCCGGATCAACGAAACCCTGACGGATATCAAAACCATCCTGCAGGAAAAATAAGCTATAAAGCAAAATCGTCTTCAAATTGTCTGATTAGTTTCTGTGGGGTTTTGGCAGGTTATGCCCAGACGGAAAATGACCCAGTGACAGATGAAAATTTCAGGCGCATCATCGTGGGGGAGCGATGGGCTTTTTAGGGATTTGGGTCAATGATCTGACAATCCCGACGCACTGATGCTTGAGAAAAGTAAGCAAACATTCAAGGGTATAATCGGGGATATGTCATCAATAGTCGCAGTCGATATCGAAACAACTGGTTTAAATCTGGATGAGGATGTTATCATCGAGATCGGAGCGGTTAAATTCAACGGCCGCAGGGTGGAGGATGAATGGTCAACACTTGTGAATCCCCGCCGATCGATCTCTAGTTTTATCACACGATTAACAGGCATCTCGAACAACATGGTGCGCAATGCGCCGGTACTGCCGGATGTCATGGGAGATTTGATCGCCTTTGTGGGTGATGCGCCTGTGGTTGGGCACAACATCAGCTTTGATCTGTCCTTTCTGCAGCGGGCTGGTGCTTTAAAACATAATCAGGACATTGACACCTATGAATTGGCTGCGGTGTTGATGCCCACTGCCAGCCGATACAATCTTTCGGCTCTGGCGCAGCAGTTGAACGTCCTGCTGCCCGCCACCCACCGTGCCCTGGACGATGCAAAAGCGACCCATGCGGTATTCATTGCCCTGCTTGAAAAAGCCCACGAATTACCGCTTGAACTGCTGGCTGAACTTGTGCGGATGGGTGAGCCCCTGGATTGGCAGGGTTACTGGCCCTTGCAGCAGGTCTTGCGCCAACGGGCAAAAGAACCCATCAAAGCCAAAAAGGCCAAAGCGGGCTTCCACGGTCCCCTGTTTGAAAAACCGGTGGATGATGATAGTCAGCAGATGGGGGCTGAGGTGGGGGAAGCCAAACTGGACATTGATGAGGTGGCTGCCGTTTTGGATCTTGGCGGCGAGTTCGATCAGTATTTTGAAGAGTATGAGTACCGCCCGCAACAGGTGGATATGCTGCGTTCGGTGGCGGTTGCATTGAGCGATTCCCAGCACCTGATGGTAGAGGCTGGAACAGGGACGGGCAAATCCTTTGCCTATTTGATCCCATCAGCCTATTGGGCACTGCAGAATAACACGCGCGTGGTGATTTCAACCAACACCATTAACCTTCAGGACCAATTGATCAATAAAGATATCCCGGATCTGCAGAAAGCGCTGAAGATTGATCTGCGCGCTGCGGTGTTGAAAGGACGCTCCAATTACCTGTGCCCTCGCCGCCTGGCAGCCATGCGCCGGCGGAAGCCCGACAACGTGCATGAAATGCGTGTATTGGGCAAGGTGCTAGGAATATAATATAAGTTTGCAAATTTATTAGATTTTATAGTCGAATTGTACTCGAATTCATATCATTGATATAGAATAGATAAAATTAAAAATTTTTACTAACATCACCTAAAATATATTTTTTAGAGTCTAAGGTATAAACTTTATTGTTAAAGGATAATTAAATTCCTCTTTATTATTTATTTTCACAACCGCAATGACAATTAATACAAGATCAGCGACTACTATTAATGGTAAAAGTATAATACCAATAACTGCAAAAATAAGAAGTCCGGAAATTATCATATACAATGTCATGGATATCTGAAAATTAATAGATTTTTTCCCTTCCTTATCAACAGAAGCAAACTCATCTTTTTTAATTATCCAAATAATAAACGGGCCTAATATATTACCAAATGGTATTCCAATAAATAATGATAAAGCAGTCAAATGACATAGATTAACCCATAAATTTTCATTACCTTTTTTCTCAGCCATAATTACACCTCATTTTTATCTTTTATACGGTTCTATACCGAAACTAGTTGCATTTAAACACAATACATCCATTTTATCTTTTTCACGGAATGTATTCTTTTTCAAATCATACAGACTTTCTGGGGTAGCAATCTTATTCTTTATCCCTTGAGATTCGATAATTTCATATTTTAAATTTTCAAATGAAAAAGCCTCTTTCAAACGAGTCATTAAATCAATGTAAAAACCTTTCTGTGTATCGTAACGAATTACCGGATAATTTTGCAATTCGTATAGGGTAATTTCTGCTATTGATTTGTCATAGTATATATTAGTTTCTAAAATATTAATTTGTAATCTAAAAAATAATTCAGGTTAATTATTTTCCATCTGCTGTAAATAATCATTGATTCTTTCTTTTAATTCTTTGTTTTCTGAGATTTTTGCAAGGTAATGTAAATATGATTTAGTGATCATGTCGTGATCAATGTCTTTGTATTTTATATATTTCATTAACCAGGATAGCACACTCTCAACAAAATCTGGGCAGCCCTGCTTATCAACAGCCTGTAAAATATATTCAACTGCTCTGGTAGGATTTCTTTTATACATCCATTCGATCCAGCCTAAATAAAATGGAAATTTCCAGGAATCCTTATTTGCAGCAAATCCTTTTTTAAGAAGATTATAAGCATCATCAATATCATGAGTATCTAATAAAAGATATACGCCTCCGAAAATATAAGGAAATTCAAAATGTGGATCTACAGTGGTAACTCTATCTAATAAAGGATAAATATATTCTACATGCTTACTTCTTTTTCTTCTTCGGACTACTGCTTTTCTTATTTTTTCAGTCATTTGCCATAAAGAATCATTTCCAACTGTATAGGATACAGTATCCTGAACAATAGTGGATTTAGTTTCTGTACGTGGAAGGGTCTCTTGTTCAGTTTTGAGTGCATACCTATAATAGGGATTATCCGGATCAGTTACTCTTCTCCCATAATACAAAACACTTCTGATCCACAAATAATCAGCAGTTATGCCTCTGAATCCCATGCTGAGCCATTTAAGAATTTCGCCATCAGGCAAAAAAACAGGATTCAAATTAACAAATTTAATTTCTTTATAGCTGTCGAAATATTTTTGTACCCTAAACAAACTGAATCCAAGTAGAATACAAATTAGAGACAGAATAATTTTTTTAAAAACAATTCTCATGAAATTTATTTAAAATCTTTTTTACTAAACACAAAACATGTAATCAAAAGTACTAAACTAATATATAACAAACCATACAATAAACCATAGGACAGAAAATGTTGAGGCATCTCAAGTCCTTCCACAACTGTAATTTTAAGATTTAAATTATCAAAATTCGGTACAACATAATAAATTATTTCAATTAACCAATGAAAACCTTTATCAGGATAAATCTCAACATAGTCTCTCAAAAAAGGAGAAAGATGTCCTAGAATAAAAACAACTAAAGTATAAATCGCACTCAATGTAGGAGATGTAAAAGAGGAGAACAGAAGAGAGAAAGCAACAATTAAAAGAATCTCTATATAGATAAGAATAATTGCAGGGATAAGTGAAAAATCAACACTGCCCTCCATGAAATAATCGATACACCATAAAGCAATGCTCATCAGTATGATATTTATGAGCAGGGTGATACTTAATCCCACATATTTACCAATAATAATTTCCCATCTCTTTACAGGTTTAGAAGCGATTAAATATATTGTTTTTTCTTTCAGTTCCTGAATGACAAGCTGGATACCAATAAAAATTGCTATTAACAATCCAAATATTGACATAGCCGAAAGCCCTATATCCTTTATTACCTTTACTTGATGCCCCATTGACCAATCACCGACTATAAAAGAAAATAGAATAAGAAATATGGCAAAAATCAAAATATTCAATAATACCTTATTACGCAGAGTTTCCTTGAATGTATTAACAGAGACTGCCCATATACGCATGCTTATTTCCTCCCTAACTCTTTAATAAATACATCTTCAAGGCGATTACGGCGGGGGATAACTGAAATGATTTCACCTTTGAGACCAACAATCTTTTCAATTGATTCTCTCACCTCGTCTTTTCCGGAAACAGTAATGAGCATAGTATCACCATGCCTGACCACCTTATTTTTATTAATAGGTAATTTAGAGAGCTCCTCAGCCGACAAAGAAAAAGTGATCTCCACACATGAAGTCTGCTCATATACTATTTCATCAAGCGTATCTATTTTAATCAGCTGCCCCTTGTTAATCATTGCTACTCTGTCAGCAATCATTTCTGCATCTGAAAGAATATGAGAACTGAAAAATATGGTCTTTCCCTCACTTTTTAAATTAATTATTAAATCTCTAAAATCTTTTCTTCCCACAGGATCCAGACCGGACATGGGTTCATCTAATATTAATATATCAGGCTCATTAACCAGGGCCTGGGCTAAAGCCAGACGTTGAACCATTCCTCTGGAATAATTTTTAATTAATTTATCTGCATTATCAGTTAATCCTACTAGTTCTATTAATTCTGAGATTTTAGATTTTCGAACATTGATATTTTGTTTGAATAGCTTGGCGACAAAATCTAAAAATTCTCGTCCCTTTAGATAACCATAAATATTGGGATGTTCTGGTAAATATCCCACTCTACTCATTGAAATATGAGAAGTATTTTCCTGTCCGAAAATAAAAATTTTACCTTTGGTAGGAAATATCAATCTTGTTATTAATTTGATGGTTGTTGTCTTACCTGCACCATTGGGCCCAATAAAAGCAAATACCTCCCCCTTATGGATGATACAATGCAAATTCTTCAGGGCAAGAACATCCTTTGCCTCTAAACCTCCTTTATATACTTTAGTTAAATTTTCTATTACTATGGGCTGAGTTGACATTTTCCCCTCTTTATACTATTATAATCTTATATAATCTTTAAAAAAAATAATAATAAAAAACAATAATTTCAACTTTTTTTAATAATTTTATCAATAATCTTGACAGCACCTACTCCATCCTTTGCATATCCGTCAGCATTAATCTGTTTTGCATATTTTTTGGTAACCACTGCGCCCCCGACTACAACTTTAGTAGTGATATTGTGATTTTGCAAAGCTTTGATTATCTTGGGCATCTGTACAATGGTTGTGGTCATTAAAGCTGAAAGTCCTATTACATCCGGTTTTAATTCTTTAACTTTTTTTAAAATCGTATCAGTTGAAATATCTTTGCCAAGATCAATTACTTCAAATCCCTGGTTCTTTAAAAATAACGCCACAATATTTTTTCCAATATCATGTACATCTCCTTTTACTGTACATACAATCACTTTTCCGGACTTACTGATATCCTCTTTTTTAAAATGAGGTTCTATTATATGAAAAGCTCTCTGCATAGTCTCAGCAGAAAGAATCATCTGAGGCAGATAAATTTCTTTTTTATCGTACAAATTACCAACTTCCTCAATAGCAGGAATTAAATAATTATTATTTATTTCAATAGGTTTTTCCCCGTCCTTTAAAGCCTGGTTCACTAAACGTTCGATATCATTCTTATTTCCGGTAACAACAGCTTGAAAAATTTCTCTGGTTTGATCCTTATCGGAATCAGTAACGGGATGAACCTTTGCTTTCTTTTTTTTCTTCTTCTTGAAGCTGGAAATAAATTTCCTGGAATCCTTATCCCGTGTAGTTAAAACAGATGCAGCCCTAACAATTTCCATCATACGGGGATCTCCGGGATTAATAATGGCAGCATCAAGTCCATGTGACATGGCCATACTTAAAAATACTGAATTAATCAGGCTTCTTTGCGGCAGACCATAGGAAATATTGGAAACCCCCAGAACAGTCGATAATCCCAATTCCTTTTTGACCCTGCCCACAGCATCCAAGGTTGCTTCCGCTCGCTTTTGTTGAGCAGATACAGTTAAAGTCAGACAATCACAGATTAAATCTTTCTTTGCAATACCTTGTTTCTCAGCTCTTGCAATGATCTTTCTCAGTATTTTTATTCTCTTTTCCGCAGTTTTGGGAATTCCTTTTTCCCCTATCGCCAAGCAAAGTAGTCCTGCACCATATTTGGCAGCTAACGGTATAATTTTTCCCATACTTTCAGTACTGCCGTGAACTGAATTAATCAGGGGTTTTCCTGCACACTCGATTAAAGCAGCTTCAACAGCAGCAGGATCTGTACTATCAATACATAGAGGAGTGCTTACCACATTCTCTATCCCTTGAACCGCCTTTTGCATAAATTCTGGTTCATTAATCCCAGGAACTCCAATATTCACATCCAAAAGATGAGCACCCTCTTTTTCCTCCTTCATGGCTTCTTGTTGAATTAACGATAATTCACTATGAAGAATAGCTTGTTCCAGATCCTTACGATTAGTTGGATTTATTCTTTCTCCAATGATACAAAAAGGCAGACCGGATCCGATTTCAACAGTTTTTACCCGGCTGGATAATTTCAACACTACATTCATACTACGTTTTACCGGGGTAGCGTTATCCAATTTATTTCTTAATGCTTTTGTAAACTCGGGAGTACTTCCGCAGCAGGTTCCCACAATATTTGCTCCGATTTGTACAAATTTCTCGGCAAATTCCGCCATTTTTTCAGCAGTAACATGAAAAACAGTTTTCCCGTTTTTTAATTGAGGTAATCCGGCATTAGGCTCAACTAAAATTGGTATATTAAAACTTTGGGCATATCTGCCTACTACTTCAAGCATTGGTTCCGGTCCGGTCGAACAATTTACTCCCACTGCATCAACACCAAGAGAAGATAAAACATTTGCTGCAGTTGCCGGATCCGTTCCGGTAAAAGTTGTAAACTCATCCTCATAGGTCATGGAAGCAATAATTGGTAAATCAGTAGACTCTTTAATAGCAATAACTGCAGCTTTTATTTCTTTAAGATCTGCAAAGGTCTCAAGTAAAAAAAGATCAACTCCGCCTTCAGCAAGAGCTTCAGCCTGTTCTTTAAAGGTTTGTAATGCTTCCGAGAAAGTAAACTTTCCTAAGGGATTAATCAGCTTACCAGTGGGGCCTATTATTCCAGTGACCTTTACCTTATCACCAGCTACTTTTTTCGCAATTTTAGCAGCTGTATAATTTATTTCTTTAGTCAGATTACCAACATTGAACTCATTTAGTTTTATTCTATTAGCACCAAAAGTATTGGTGGATAGTAAATCTGTACCAGCATTTAAATATTGTTTATATAATGATTCAACCATTTCCCCATGTTCAATATTTGCCATATCAACACAACTTCCAGGGGGCAGGTGGGGCTGAAGCATGGTTCCCATAACCCCATCAAGCACCAATACTTTAGACCATACTATTTCAGAAAACTCAGTTTTATCCATTTAAATCTCCTATAACTCACTCTGTCAAACCTGACTGTTCTAATAAGTGCGGAGTAATTTTTTCCCACATTAGAGGCATGAGATGTATTCCGCTAACACCGATAATTTCTCGTAACTCCCGGATAGTCTCACTTGCGATTCTAACTCCCTCGGTTTTTTTCTCTTTCTTACTACCAGCTTGTTTTATACGGGCAATTAATTTTTCCGGTATTACTACACCCGGGACTTCTCTTTGCATATATTCTAAGGCTTTTTCCGATTTCACTGGCATCACCCCGGCCAGAATCGCAGTTTTTTGATCAAGCCCTTTATCTCTTACTTGCTTCATCCATTCTTTAAATACTTCAATATCAAAAACTGGTTGAGTTTGAATAAACCCGGCTCCAGCTTTTATCTTTTTAATTAATCGTATGATTCGCATCTCCCTGGGTGGAGCAAAAGGATTTGCTGCTCCCCCCACAAAAAGATCCGGTGGTGTTTTTATGGTATCTCCGGAAATAAATTTTCCCTGACTCATCCGGGTTGCGGTTGCAATAAGCTGGATTGAATCCATATCAAAAACAGGTTTTGCCTCCGGATGATTGCCAAATTTCTGAAAATCACCACTCAAGCATAATACATTTTTTATACCACAAGCTGCAGCTCCTAATAAATCACTTTGAATAGCTATTCGATTACGATCTCTGCAGGTCATCTGGATTACTGGTTCCAATCCCTCTTGAATAGCAATAACAGCAGAAGCTATACTGGATAGCCTTACAATTGCAGTTTGATTATCAGTGATATTTACTGCATCTACTTTATCTTTGAAATATTTTGCTTTTCTGCGAATCACATCTCCATTGGCACTCTGCGGGGGACCTAATTCTGCAGTAATAACAAATCTGCCAGATTTAATTTTTTCCTGTAATGTCATTTTTACCTTTCAATTTTTTTATAAACAACTTGGGAGGATCAATTCGTTTTGTAAACACATTCAGCCAGGCAGAACTGTTCTCCAGTTTCCAGTTATGCATTAATTCAATTCTATACAAGAATGGAAGTCTGCCCAATAATTTTGACCGTTTATAAATCAGATACCAGATACATTTTCTTTCCGGATAGACTTCACAATGCCCATTTTCTCTGGTTCCGCCACAGGGCCCGTTTCGCAGTCTTTTGGGACAGCGTTGAGAACAGACAAAACCGGTATGACTCAACAAACATTCTCCGCAGTGATGGCATCTGAAAAGCGGAACCTTTATTAAATCCTCAAACAATAACATTATCCGGGATAAAAATCTCTCAGCTTTGGAGCGATCACTCGTGTCAATATTACAAAGCTTTATGTTATTTTCAGACATGTAACCTCCTTACTTTACATATGTTCCAGATATATAAATATATAATAGTAACAAGACAAATACAAATATAATCACATTTTAGAATAAGCTGGCTTAATTATTGCGAAGTAAAAATAAAATGAATATAGTGAAAAAAATGTTGCACTATTAAACAGTTAATTTCAAAATGAACTTTAAAGGTATAAAATATGTTGTCAGATGAAAATGGATTTACATTTGTAGAACTAATTATAGTATTAATAATTTTAACAATACTTATAACATCTGTGAGTGTTTATTTTAACAGTCTTCAAGAACAAATCAAAGCTTCAGCCTGTAGAGCAAATCAACTGGGTCTTATTCAAGCCCAGAATATTTATTTTACTCATTACTCTTTAAATGAATCTGAAGGTAAATATGCAGAAGAATTAGATGATTTAATACCTTTCATCAATGACAAAAGGATTCCTCAATGCCCCTCACAAGGTTCATATATAATTGAAAAAAATGGTAATGTAACCTGTTCTATACCTGAACATAAAAGAATAAATTAAAATTTATTCTTTTAGTAAATAGAGAGAAGAACAAGCATAAATTGCAAAACTAGCCAGCCAATGTTCTCCCTCATAATTCCCACTTAAAATATTCAAAGATCCTGTTTCAAGATGTTTCAATCCGGCGTTTATTAATATATCTTTTTTAAGATTCCTGTCTGATAAAACAGAAGCTATACCAAACATACACCAGGCACGGCTTAAATTTAATCCATCCAGATGAACAATTTTAGGATCAGAACGATCAGTAACAGTTGCCGGATTTAAAATATTATCAGGTACTTGGGGCATAAACATATCAAACCATTTTGAGAATTGATCCGTGTTAAGTATTCGTCTCATAAGATCAGCTTCTGTTAAACCCGGCGAGAGAAAATCATCACCTCCCGGTTCCCACTCTGCAGAATATCTTTTGTCAAATAAATAGTATTCTTTAGCTTTCTTTACTAAAAGATTCATCATTTTTTTGTCTTTAGTAATTTCAGCATAATCAAGGGCAAAACTTAATCCAAAAGCAGTATTTGCATGCACTCCCCTCCGTATAGGATAGGTTTGTTTAGGGAAAAATTCTACATATCTTCTGCTGATCAATTGTGCCAGAGGTAGTACATTTTCGGCCCATTTTCTACCCTGAGGATCATCCCAGGTCTTCAATTCAGTATAAAGTTTTAAAAGCCAGGCCCAGCCATATGTTCTTTCAAAAGATTTTCGATTCTGCTGTTGAAAATATTTTACTTCCTGAGAGATATTCTCAGCTCTTAAATTTACATCTATTGCTTCCCTGATCTGTTTGGCATTAGAAATATCAGGGTACATTTTCAAGATTTTTACCAACATCCAATGGCCATGAACCGCAGAATGCCAGTCAAAACATCCATAAAATGACGGATGCATATCTTTGGGAATATGAATATCCTCAGGACTGTTTATTACATGACCTAATTTGTAGGGATATTCTTTTTGAATGCATTTCAAGGCTAATTGAGAAAAATCATATGCATTTTCCTGTGATAATTGAAATTTCTTAATATCTTCTAAAAGTTGCCTGTTTTTTGTATCTTTGTTTCCACAACTGAACAAAAAATAAAATAATAAAAGTGAGTAAATGAAAAATTGTTTCTTCTTCATCTCATCTCCTTAAGGGATTATAAATATGAACACATGAATTATAGAAAACATCTGCTGCCTCCATCAAGGTTTCAGAAAGTGTAGGATGAGGATGAATTGTATTACCAAGTTGAGCAACTTTTAATTTATTTTCAACACAAAGGGCGCCTTCTGAGATTAACTCTCCTGCATGAGGACCAGTAATCCCAACTCCTAATATATGCTCAGTTGCAGGATCAATAATTAATTTGGTAACTCCATCCATTCTTCCCAGAGAAGAAGCTCTGCCGGATGCACCCCAGGGGAATTTTGCCACTTTAATATTTATTCCATTCTTTTTTGCTTCGTCTTCAGTTAATCCACACCAGGCAATTTCCGGATCAGTAAAAAGCACAGCAGGGATAGCTTTAGGATTGAAAGGCGTGTCATTACTCAGCATTGATTCCACTGCAGATTTTGCTTCATGGGTTGCTTTATGAGCCAGCATTACACCTCCGACAACATCTCCAATTGCATAAATATGTGGTTCTGCTGTTTTCCGGTAACTATCAACTTCTATAAATCCCTTTTCATCGGTTGAAATTTTTGTATTCTCAATACCCAGACCATGTGAATTGGGTATTCGGCCTATTGATACCAGTGCTTTATCATATATCTTTTTTTCAACACTGCCATCATTACCTTTTAAACTGACTTTTATTTTATTATCCACCTCCTTTATATCAGTAACTGTAGTATTAACCATAATTGAATCAAATGTCTTTCTGGCTGTCATGGAATAAGTTCTCACCAGATCATTATCACATCCAGGAAGTATCTGATCCATTATCTCAACAACAGATACTTTACTTCCTAAACTGGCATAAATTGTACCCATTTCAAGACCTATATACCCTCCGCCAATGACTAACATTGTATCTGGTATCTCCTGTATTTCGAGCCCCTCTTTTGAGTCTATAATATGTGACGAATTAATGGAAATATCCGGTAAAGAAGCAGGCACAGAGCCGGTTGCAATAATACATTTATCAAATTCAATCTTCTTCTCTCCGGAACTATTATTAACTTTTATTGATTGAGAATCAATAAATTTTGCCTCACCCTGCAGGTATTCAATATTTCTTTTTTGGGCAAGCTGGCCTAAACCTCTCACCATTTTTGTTACTACTCTGTTTTTCCATTCTCTGATTTGTTCCAGATCAATTTCCGGTTCGGAAAAAGTGACTCCAAATTCGGAAGATTTCTTCGCTTCCCGGATAACATCACAAACATGCAACAGGGTTTTGGTAGGTATACATCCACGGTATAAACAAACTCCACCAGGATTTTCCTCTTTATCAATCAAAGTAACATTTAATCCCTTATCAGCTGCATGAAAAGCTGCAGGATAGCCACCCGGACCTGCTCCGATAACCATAAGATCTTTTTTGGCTTCTGCCATATATACTCCTTTGCTTTTATCAAATTCATAATACGTAATTTTTATTGATATTGTAATTTTACAAAAATATACAGAGAGTAAACTGGATATATTTCATTTGATATATTATAAATTAGAGCTTAATTAAATATTTTACTTCTTCGTTTGTTTAACAAAATCTATCACTTCAATAGAGGGCATCCTAAACGAAAATGTTGTTTTTTTATCTGAATTAGTAATGACAAAATCTCCCCTATTAATAACATCCATGCCAATTAGAAGATCAATGTCTTTATGTAAAATACCTTCTGTTACCTTTAAATATGAAATACCAACATGGTTAGGTAAACCCATATTGATCATATAAACTAAACTTTCCATAGTTCCATTTGCAGTATTTACTTTTGTTCTACCAATTGGTTCCAATTTGCATTTTTTAACAATATTTTTTGTAATAACTGAATTTGATGCACCTGTATCCCATAAAGCATTAAATACTTCCATTTCCGGGTGGTCAGATGTTGAAATGCCTTTTGGTTCAAACCCACAACTAATAAAAGCCTGTGTAAATAAAGTATTTACTAAATGAGGATAATTTACAGTAAAAGAATATGTTTTTACTTTAGACATTAATTAAAAGCTACTCGAGAATGATAATGTTGAGTATAACTTTCTGTACCTGGTTCACATTTTTGCACAAGAAATGATCCAAGAGGATATTTTTTACTAGTTTCTTTTATCGCTTCTATATCAGAATCATAAGAACCAATAACTTCTTCCCCTCTTATAACAATATATTTTCCATTATATTTATTAACTAAATAACCTTGATTCTTTATATAATAATTGAACTCTTTTTTAAGTTTCTTTTTCATAAAAACTTACCTCACTCTTGATTAGAAAAATATTTTCTAATATTTACTTAATCAATGTAATAATTAATATACTTTTTGTCAAGTTGCTAAAAATTTTATTTTTCAAGAAGCTTGGAAATTTATATTCGTAACAACAATCGTACGCCCGTTGGGGCTCGAACCCAAAACCTCAGGCTCCGGAGGCCTGCGCTCTATCCAATTGAGCTACGGGCGCTTAAAATAAAATTATCTTCGTTATTAAAGATATAAATATTTTGTTATTATGCAAAAAAATTTTTACATTAATTAAAATACTTTAATTATTTGGAGTTATCATGAAAAAAACCATCGGTATAATTGGAGGGATGACACCAAAATCCACAGCTCTGATTTATAATAATATTATTGACTCCTATCAGAAAAAATACAATGATTACGGCTTCCCGGAGATATTGATTTACAGTGTGTCTTTTCAAAATTATATTAGCTGGATGCAAAATGGTAATTGGGATGCTATTGCTGATGCACTAATTAAAGTTGTACATTCACTCCATAACGCCGGAGCTGATTTCTGCATAATCTCAACCAATACTATGCATAAAATATATGACAGGATAGAAAAAAAATCCCCTATTCCAATGCTGAACATTATTGATGCAGTCGCCGATGAAATCACCAGTTTTGGCATAAAGAAAGTAACTTTGCTTGGTACCCGCTATACTATGAGTGATACATTTTATAAAGAAGGACTAAAAAAATACGGCATTGATACAATTGTTCCTGACAAGCAGGATATTGATGTAATAAATAACATTATTTTCGAAGAACTGGGAAAAGAAATTATTAACAACGATTCCAAAAAGAAAATAATTAATATTATTAAATATTTAAATTTAAAAGGATCTGAAGGTGTTATACTTGGGTGCACGGAACTACCCTTAATAATCAATGAAGAGAATTCTCCTACAAAAATTTTTGATTCTGTAAAGATACTTTCTTCTAAAGCCCTGATGTATTCTTTAAAATAATTATATATTTATAGATAATTTTAACATTATATAAAGATTTTTAAAAAAATTATTTTCAAATCTATCTTTCGTAAAAGTTATCAGGGATATAAATAGATGAAAAATATATTTATAGCTGCAACCGGAAAGAATGTAGGAAAATCCACAATTTCTTTTGCTTTATTGGATTTATTGATCAAGGAGAATAAGGAAGTTGCATTTATGAAACCAGTAGGACAGCGTTGGCTCCATTCAAAATGGGGTAAAGTAGAAGAAGATGTGATATTAATGAAACAGATATTTCAATTTTCAGCCAGCCCTCCGTTCATGAACCCTATTGTTGTAGAAAAAGGATTTACTGAGGAATATCTATATAAAATAATTAAACCAAATATACACCGAAAAATATTAAATGCATATGAAAAAATTTCTAAAAATAAAGAATTTGTGATTATTGAAGGTACAGGACATGCAGGAGTTGGTTCTGTTTTTAACACTTCCAATGCTGAAGTAGCAAAAATTTTGGATGCTGATGTTGTATTAGTAGTGGATGGCGGCATTGGCAGTGCTATTGATAAACTTGAACTAAACCGTTCCTTTTTTATTAATCATGGTGTTAACGTAGTCGGGGTAATTGTAAATAAAGTTATATCTAATAAATCTGAAAGAATTAAAAATGCTATCAGCACCTATTGTAAACAACATAAAATAAAATTCCTGGGTATTGTTCCCTACTCCACAATCTTAAGCAATCCCACTCTGGGACAAATCATCAATGAATTACATCCAAAAATAATTCATGAAACAAATGAGCGCAAAACCGTTGTAGATACATTTGCAATCGGTGCTACAAGTCTGGAGGAATTTATTGAATATGTAAAAACCATGAAAGGAAATATCCTGTTAATTTTGCCGTCACTTAGATTAGATATGATATTTACAATTCCAAATTTAAAGAATTTCTTTGAGAATAAAGAAACAAGAATCCATACGATCCTGTTCACCGGTAAACATGAACCGTCTCAAATAGCAACACAAACTCTAATTAATGAAAAAATAAACATTCTCTGGGAGAAAGGGGATACTTATCATGTTGCCTCCAGATTATCATCCATCGCAATTAAAACTCGCCCGGAAGATATATATAAAATAGAAGAAATAAAAAATATTGTAATTCGTAATATCTATTATAAAAAGCTTTTTCAATCCGTATCACAATCAAATATCATAATACCACTTATTACAAAGATTATAAATAAATTATTATTCTTGTGGGAAAAAATACGGTCTTTTTTTACTAATTTCTGAACCGAGAAAGCTGTTTCCTTACCCATCATGCTCCTCCTCTACCGGAAAAATAATTCTAAATTCAGTTCCTTTTTTCTTTTTTATTGTTATATTACCCCCTAACTGTTTAGTTAATAAATGAATTAATTTCAAACCCAGAGATTTTGATTTTTTGATATCAATCTTCTCCGGCAATCCCACACCATCATCTCTGACTAAAAATTCATATTGATTATTATACCGGTGGAATTCAATCAGAATCTTTCCTTTTCCCCTTTTTGGAAATGCATGTTTTAAACAGTTGGTTACAATCTCGTTTAATATCAGACCGCAGGGTATTGCTTTATTTATATTTAGGTATATATCTTTTATTTCTATATTCACACTAACTTTTTTACCACTGGAAAGACTTGACATCAATCCTCTGGCCATTGTTTGTATATAAGTTTTCATATTAATATTAGAAAAATTATCCGTTTGGTAAAGCTGATCATGTATCAGCGCCATAGAATAGACCCGATCTCTGGTTTCACTTAAAGCACTAAGGGCCTGTTCCTTGTTCTTAATCTGTTCGCTCTGTAAATTCAACAAACTGACAATTATATTAAGGTTGTTCTTGACCCGGTGATGGACTTCTTTAAGTAAAACTTCTTTTTCATTCAGATTGCTTTTAATCTGCTGTTCAGCTCGTTTTCGCTCTGTTATATCCCGGGCAATTCCCTGGATTGCATAGGGCTTTCCTTCTTTATAAATCACAGATGCTTTAGTTTCTACCCATATAATCTTCCCATCCTTACTTCTTAACCGGAATTGAGTGAGTTCTTTCTGATATCCTGTTTTTACCAACTCTTTAAGTGATTCCTGTACTCTGGATTGCTGATCCTTATCTGCAAGGAGTGTACTAAAATTCAATGTCTTAATTTCTTCTTTGGAATAACCGAACTGATTCAAAGTAGCAGCATTTGCATCTAAAAATTTCCCCTGAAAATTATGAACAAAAACAAGATCCAGTGAACGATTATAAAGCGCGTTGTAACGTTCCTGGCTTTCTTTTATAGACTTTTCCATTTGCCGGCGCTGTAGAATTTCAGATACATGACTGGCAATTGTTTCTATGGCTGAACTATAGTTTACTTCCTGCCCTCTCGCTGTAAGAATTATAATCCCTCCGTAGGGCCTATTTTCCAGAGCAAATCCAATTGTATAAGCATTCTCAATCCCCAGCAGTCTTTCAGCAGCTCGACAAGCGGCCTTGGGTACTTTCCCTTCCATCAGTTTATAGAGTCCACCTGGAATATATTCCAGCTTTCCTGTTGTATATAAATTCACCATATCCCCTATTTCTTCCGGATGAAAATATAGTTGGGTAGAATTTTTTCCAGCAATCTCAAACAAACGATCTATATAATTTCCAAACCCTACCAGAGATCTGATTCTGACTGCATCAACCTTGGGATCGTATAGTGAAACAGCAATATATACACGAGGATTAACTTTATGAATTACCTCTCCAACGTAGTTACATATAGTATCAATATCCTGCAGACGACTGGTTCTTATAATAGTATCATTGATAAAATTTAGTTCATAAAGAGTCTGTTTCTGTTTTTCTTCCATTCTCTTTTGTCGGGTAACATCATGAGCCATACTTAAAACCAGCCTTCTATCTTTTTCATCTATACATAGGGAAGAGGAACTGAAATGCCAGATCACTTTCCCCCCCTGCTTGGTGTTTATTGTATATTCTCCCTCATCAATATTTTTATTTAGTGAATACAATTTATCAATATCTTCTTTTACTTTATTTTTCCTTTCACCGTAAACCTTTTTAATCCAATCAGATATGGTAGAAATTTCCTTGAATTTATACCCACTGATAGTCTTCCACATTTTATTAACCAGAATTACCTCTCCGTCTTCCGCATGCACCATAGCTGGAAAAGGCGCTTCCATTATTGATTTTCTGAACTTCTTCTCACTGTCCCGTAAAGCTTTTTCTACCCTTTTTCGTTCTGTAATGTCAGAAATAAAACCCTCAAGTATAATCTGACTACCATTAATAAAGACACCTCTACCCCGCTCCCACACCCATTTTTGCTTTTTCTTTTTGGTAATAATCCTATACTCAAGCTCAAAATGTTTTTTCTTTTTTATAGCCTTCTGCACTCCCTCCCAAACTGCTTTCCTGTCCGCAGGATGAATAACATCACCATAAGCAATTTTTTTGTTATTAATGAGCTCGGAAGGTTTATAGCCGGTCAATGAGCTTGCCCACATGCTTACAAATTCCATAGTCCAGGCAGGGACATTCTTACAGCGGTACACCATACCCGGTAAATTACCCAGTAAGGTTTTTAACTGCCGTTCGGATTCCCGGATAGCACTTTCTGCTCTTTTCTGTTCTGTAATGTCCCGTATAGTACCCTGAAAGGCAATAACTTCACCCTGATCATTCTTAATGGATACAGTGGTGATTAACGTATGAATTATACTACCGTCTTTTTTCTTTAAGTCAACCGGATTTTCCTTCACATACCCTTGTTTTTTGATCAATTTAATATGACGTATACGATCTTCTGATTTTGCATAAAGATCTGGTATCCGTACTTTACTGAGTTCTTCTTTACTGTTGTAGCCGAACAATTCAACAGCAGCATCGTTGAAATCCAGCCAGCAGCCCTCCCTGGAACTAATAAATACACAATCTCTGGTGGTTTTGAAAAAGGTGCGGTATTTTTCTTCACTTTTGCGAAGTGCTTCTTCAGCTTGCTTACGTTGAGTAATCTCTTCAATGACACCGACTACTCCTTTAACTTTTCCATCCCTGTTATATAGAGGAAAATAACTTTCTGATGTCCATCCCTCTTTACCATTTTTTAGTTTATATTGTAATTTTTCATTGAGAACTGGTTCCCCTTTCATAGCTTTTTTAATCGCTTTTTTAATATTTCCCTCAAGAAAAGGAAATTTTTTCCATGGTATCTTGCCTATTACTTCTTCTCTTCCAGTGTTTGATATTTCTTCCATACTTGTACTCCAATGGGAATATCTATAATTCTTATCCACCACCAGAATACCTTCTTTTATGGATTCAAAAACATTTCTAAATAATTCCTCACTTTTCTGCAGTTTTTTCTCTGTTCTGGCCCGAACAATGGAAGCACCCATTTGTCCAGCAATAGTTTCCAGGGCCCGGCATGCATATGGCGGAGTTTTCTTCAGGGTATGTGAAGCTACATTGAGACTGCCTATTACTTCATTTTTATACCAGATTGGAATTAGAGAAAAGGCTTTAATTCCCTCTTTGCGCTCCTCCTTGCTCATGGGAACATCCAACTCTAAGTATTGCAAATGAACAGGCTTGCCCTTCTGGACTAATTTGGTTTGCCGGGATTCAGCTGAGTAAAATGATACTTTATCCACAAATGCCTTGGTCAAACCCTGGTTATACATTAATTTAAGCGCTCCTGAATCCTTATCTATAAAATATATACCACAAGCATCCATATCCGAAATACTTAAAACGGTTTTAACACTTAAACGCAGTATTTCCTTAACCGATGATGTCTTAGAAACAGCTAAAGCCAAATCACGCTGTGCCTTAGTAAATTCTTCCCCCCGTTTCCGTTCAGTAATATCATGTACCATTCCAACGGATATAAATATTTCTCTAGATTTATCAATAATATGTTCACATTTTTCCTGGACAATACGAACAGTACCATCCGGACGTAAAATACGATGGTCGATGTTGTATGATTGTTTATTTTTTAATGATTTTTTAAAAATTTCATTTACAATCTCTCTGTCTTCTGGATGTATTGCTTCCAAAAAATTTTCATAGGTGGGATCAAACTCCTGAGGATCCAAACCAAAGATCTTATATACTTCGTCTGACCAGATAAGATGATTGGTTCTTAAGTCCAGACGCCAGCTGCCTATATGAGCTATTTCCTGTGATTTTTTCATAAGTTCTACTGCTTGTATCCGCTCTTTTTCAATCTCAATACTATATAAAGCAAAGGCAATATCACCCGCTACTTCACTAAACAAGCTCTGCTCCTCTTTATCAAAAGCAAAATTGGCAGATAAAATTACAGACAACAGACCGTAGACTTTTCCTCCATATTCCAATCGTACAGTCATAGCTCTCTTATCTTTTACTCTCTCTAAAAGTGGACATTCATTGCAATCCGAATTTGCATTATCAATTACAACAACCTTGGTTTGTGTTAATGCACGACGACAACACTCGTACATTCTCCCTTTTTTCATCTGGACTATATAATCAGTAAATTTCTTGCCCAAACCCGATTCTGTAAAAACTATGGGTTTGTTATTATCATCCAAAAGAATAATCCATGCACCATTATAATTGCTGCCTTCTATAAGGATTTTACAAACCTTCTGAATCAGTACATCCCGGTCTTTTTCTTTGGAAATAAGCTGATTCACATTACGTATCGCTCTGAGAACCTGGGTAAGATGTTGAATTTTATTCAACGATTCTTCCTTTACTGTTATATCTTCTCCAGAACTTAAAGTACCTATGATATTTTTATCCTTATCCCGCAGCACAGTATTGTGCCAGGCAATTATTCTCTGCTGACCGTCTTTTGTTAATACTGGATTCTCATAATATTCCACTGGTTTAATTTTTCCAGTCATTAATTGTGAATGGATATTTTTACCCTTTGTTCTATATCGCTGTGGCAAAAAATGTTCGAACCAGTTTTTACCTATAATCTTCTTTTTTGAGTACCCAAGTATTTTACACCCTTTCTGGTTTATCCGGCGTACATCTCCTTTTCGGTCGATAACCACAAACATAACTCCAGCAATATCAAAAAAAGATTCAGCTTTGATATTGAAGTTATCTGTTTTTTTCTTTTCCATGGTTCTCTCTTTCATCAGAAAATATCTATTTTTGTATAATTGCAAAAAATATACCAATAATCGTAATTAATTGAATATTTTAGCGACATAATCTTGTTTTTTTATTATTGCTTATTAATTTAAACTAAGTCTTAATATAAAAAGTTTATTAAAATTAAGAAAATCAGACCTGAATATTAAAAATATTGACTTAAAATAAAAATTCCTACATTTGAGAACCCCCAAAAGTAGGAATGTAAAAAATATTATATTTGAAATTTATGCTATGTCTCTGTAATCCATATCAAAATGCTTAATACCTTCTTCCTGAGTTTCAAAAAAGAATTTTTGTTCAAAAAAGGCAGGTGAGAGATCATCAAGCCAAACAGCATCTTCATTTAATTGAGCAAAAAATAAACGATCAACCCAATCAGGGTTTCTGCCCTGAATAAATCTCAATCCTACTACCCGGTCTCCCAAAATATCTACTTCTCCTAATATTTGGATTTTCCCATATTTAGTGGACATACATGGTCCTCTAACTGTCCGGCATATACCACTTACTCTTTTGTATGCTTCCCTGAAAATTTTCCAGGCTTCCACCAAGGGTATGCTGAAATAATGCTGAGCTCCTGTATTTCTTGCTATAAACATATAGTATGGAATTAATCCTAACTTAACCTGTTCTTCCCACATTGTAGACCATATTACAGAACTGTCATTTATATGGTGCATAATAGGAGATTGTGTACGAATATTGACACCTGTACTCCTGATTTTTTCAATTGCCTCTACAACAACATCAGTTCTTAATTCATGAGGATGACTGAAATGAGCCATAAGTGTTACATGTTTACCTTTGTTTTTTACATATTTAAATAAATATAATAACTCATCCGAGTCTTTATCAGATACAAATCTATGAGGCCAGTACGCTAATACCTTCGAACCAATGCGGATATTCTTAACAGAAGGAACCTTCTCTACAATAGGTTTAATATAACTGGCCAGTTTAGCAGCACTCATTATCATTGGATCACCACCGGTAAATAAAACATCTGTCACTTCATTATGATGCTGTAAATACTCTACTAATAATTCAGATTCCTTCATAGCAAATTTAATATCATTCATACCAGTAAATTGAGGCCATCTGAAACAAAAAGTACAATAAGCATGACAGGTTTGTCCTGCACTTGGAAAAAACAGTAAAGTTTCACGATATTTATGCTGCATTCCCATTAATTTCTTCTCTCCCAGCATCGGAACATTTTTTAGCTGATCAGCCGGATGCGGATTTAATTGATGGCGTATGTCATCTACAACCCGATTTATTTCTTCTTTATTAGAACTATTTTTTATTAAATTTGCCATTCTATGAAAATGATGTGAGGCGAGCATATCCTTTTGAGGAAAAGTTAAGTTAAAAATCGGATCATTAGGCACATTATCCCAATTTATCAATTGGTCAACAACATAATTATTGACTTTAAATGGTAAAACATGACCCACTACCTCAATATTAAATTGTTCTTCTGGAGAAAGATCATCTATTTGAGGGATATCCCTAAAATTTTTTAATCCAAATGATTTATACTTGTTTATTTTAGAATTATTAACAATTTTCAAATAACTTTTTTTCATTAAAACCTCCTCTCTTCACATACGTCAAAACATACCTTTATACAAATCATTTAGTAGAAAGCCCTATTGTATAATTATAAGTATTGAAATATTACTACAATAGAAACAATTAGAATAAGAAAATTAGTTGATGTCTTATTCTGTGACTTCCTATAAGTCAAACCACTTATGTTGACTTTAATTCTTTAAGGATAAATCCTGAATTATTTTACCATATTAATGGTATTTAAGAGGCAAAGAAACTCTAAATATATTTGTTTCTATTGCTTTAAAATATAAGAAAAAAAGAGGTAAAATGCAAATTTTTTTATTAAAAATATTTTAATTAAAATAATATTCCAAAATAGATTTGAGCTACTTTGTTTTTTGCCCCCTCAATTGATAAACCACTTTCAATTACTTCACTTAAACCAAAAGAGTAACGTCCCTCTGCATAAGCACTTTTTCCTAGAAATGAAAATTCTATTCCACCTCCAATAACAATCCCTGTATCTCCGGAGTTAACATATTCTTTAATATCCTCTTCAATCTTTTTTGCTGATAGAAGAAAACTGAATTCAGGACCTCCAAAAATATAAGGGTGTATACCAACCGGGAAAAAAAACTTTTTCAATACCACCGGAACTGAGAAATAGTTTAATTTGGTTTCTTCACCAGCAACTGTCACCCCTTTGGGTGAATACAGCAAATCACCTTGAACTGCAACTAAATTTAAAATTCTCAACTCCAGACTAAAACCAAATGTCAAAGCTTGTAAGGATTCCGTATCACTGACATTAACATTGGATACATTAGCCCAGTTGGAACCTACTTTAATACCTTTTCTTAACCCGATTTGTGCTTCTGCATTATTTACGGACATACATATAACTAAAACCAAAATCCAAACAACTAAAGCATATTTCTTCATACTTTCCTCCATACTTAGGAACAATTAACTTTTTTAAATTATCTTATTATACAATAATCCATCTTTTATCAATCTTTCTTACTGATAAAACCGCTCTTCATTAGCATTTGTTACATAAATACCCCGTTCCCCTTCCAGAGGACAGGTAGAAGCACAAATACCGCATCCAATACATAAAATTTCATCAACATAAGGAAGTTTTACTTCACTCTTATTGCCATCAATCCTGACTACTTCTCTGGTAATAAATTTTATTGCTTTATCTGGTAAGGGACAGTGTTCTTCACACACCATACAGTTTTCTCCATAATACCAGGGTATACAACGGGTCTTGTTGAAATGGGCTGTTCCTATTCTCAATTCCTGGCGTTTTTCCACTTCTAACTCATGAATAGCACCAGTGGGACAAACTTTACCACATAAATTACAATTATATTCACAATATCCGGACTCAGGTTTTAATATGGGAGACCATAATCCATCCAAACCAGCCTCTAAAACAGCCGGCTTCAGCCCTGCACCGGAAGTTGAGCAAATTTTGATACACTCACCACATCGTATGCAGCGATCCAGAAATTCGGCTTCAGGTAATGAACCAGGTGGCCGTATTACCTTACTGTTCAATACAGGGTCTGTAAATCCTGCCTTCAAAAATCCAATTGTAAAAATACTTAAACCAGCAGTTTTTAAAAATTTACGTTTATTGAAATCGATATTTTTGATCTTCTTTGCAGAAATATTACTACTCTTGTAAAAACCAAATGAAACTGCATTAACCGGACAAACATCCATACAATCCATACAGTTGATACACTCAGCTTTATTAGTACTGACAAAATCTTCCTTGATTGCATTCATTCGGCAAATCTTCTCACATAAACCGCAGGAAGTGCAGTCATCTGAAACCTTTCTCTTGTACAGTCGTTTCAAAGAAAAAATAGCTAACAACCCCCCCAAAGGACAAAGGTTTTTACACCAGAATCTTCCGTCCAATATTCCAGCAAATAGTATGAAGAGAAACATAATACTGATGAGTATAAAACCACTAAACATCAGCTCATTCAAGGGAAGCAGAGTACCTTTTAGTATATCATACAGATTAAATATGAAATCTTCCAGAAATCCCATATCCAAAAAGAATCCCATAAATCCTTCCAGAAATAAAACAAATACCGGATAAAGAAAAACAATTACACTTCTGGTTAGAAGAGATATGGGATCAAGAAAACCAGTAAGCTGAATCGATAAGATTGCAGAAATAAATATAATACTGAGAAGCGAAAATTTAATCCAGGGCAAACAAATCCTTTTTTTTCTTTTCTTATCTGAGGTTGTTGTAAAGATATCAAAAACATCTATTAATATCCCCAGAGGACAAATCCAGCCGCAAAAGAATCTTCCCAAAACTACTGTTAAAAGAATGACAATAACAGCAGGAACAGATATTATTAGAATATTTCGGGCAGCAATAGCTGTGGAAATAGACAAAAGTGGATCCAGCCTCAAAAAGAAATCAACCGGAATATTCGATGTCAGAGGATATGTAGCCTGGAAGAAGAGAAAAAAGAAAAACAATAAAAATACAATCTGAGAGACAATTCTTAATGTTTTCATTTATTATAATTCAATATGTTTAATATTTAATTTTTGTAAATCTTTAATGCCAAGTCCGCGTCTGCTCGCCTCTTTAATAAAACCAATTGTATTGACATCTAATCCAAATAGATTAGCTCCATAACTGTCTATAGCTACAGGGTTAGTACCACAAACCACAGTTTTAGCAAGTTTAACATCATTTAAACTCCCACCACTGGGCCCATTTCTCAACAGCATCCGATATGAATCCAGAATTATCAAATCTGCTTTAATAAAAGTATTTATATCAGTGAGTTTTATATCAAAATCTCTATGTAACTGCCCCCTTCTTCCTCCTAAGAATCCCATATAATTTTTCATGCTTAAAGAAACCTGACAGAGATTATGATGTTTTGCAATGGGTATGTTTATTATCTTATCAGCTTCTAAAACATCTTCATATATTTCCCATGATTTTACTAATTCACCTTCAGGTATGGATACTTTCTTAAATTTCCTTGAATAGACATGTTTTACATCAGCCCCGGCTTCTGAAGCAGCTTTCTCAATCCCACTTCTTTTATAACATCGTCTTGCCTCATTAAGAGTATGATCAAAAATCTTCACTTCTTTAGCACCTGCTTCCAGACACATCTTTACAACTTCTGATACTAACAAAGGATTGGTAGTAGCAGCTTGTTCAGGAACCCTATCCCAGGAAATATTAGGTTTTACAACAACTATATCACCATTATTGACAAAATTATTCATGCCTCCTAACTCTTTTACTGCCTGTCTAACCAATATCTCTGGTTCAGCATTTTTAGCCACCACTAAATCATACCCGGCTGATTTTGGAATGACGGATACATCCTTCAGCAATAAAAAAGCTGCACCCATTGAAGCTGAATTCTTTAAAAAG
The DNA here is from genome assembly GCA_046483025.1 of bacterium. Classification (GTDB taxonomy): domain Bacteria; phylum Zhuqueibacterota; class QNDG01; order QNDG01; family CAYUAG01; genus CAYUAG01. The sequence goes on along the minus strand of JAWODZ010000060.1, from coordinate 12,520 downwards.
TCTCTTCTTTTCATGATTACCTCTAATTCAAATGAGATTTTTTCTGATCAATTTCTTCAGGGTGAATTTCAGATTCTTTCTTTTGCTGTTTCACCTCTACTTTATGAAATTCAAGTTTCTCACCTTTTTTCTTTACCTGTATTTGACTGCCATCAGTAAAACGTCCTCTGAGTATATCTTCTGCTACTGGATCCACAACATATTTTCTTAGAACTCGTTTAATTTGTCTTGCCCCGTAGGCGGGGTTAAATCCTTTATCAACCATAAATTTCTTTGCACTATCAGTAAGTGTAATGGTAATATTTCTCTCTTCACTGATTTTTAAAAGTTCGCTCATTGAGATATCTATTATTTTAGTAATATCTTCCTTGGATAAGGGACGAAATACCATGATCTCATCAATCCTATTCAGAAATTCCGGAGTAAATAACTTCTTTGTTTCCTCCATCATTGAAGATTTCATGGTCTTGTATTCAACCTGACCATCTTTCTTGCCAAACCCGTATCCTTTATCTAATACGGATCGTGATCCTAGGTTTGAAGTAAGTATTAAAACTGTATTTCTAAAATCAACTTTTCTTCCCAAACCATCAGTCAGATGACCTTCATCCAAAATCTGTAGTAATACATTAAAAACATCAGGATGTGCTTTTTCAATCTCATCAAAAAGTATTACCGAATAAGGGTGTTTTCTAACCTTTTCAGTGAGTTGTCCTCCTTCTTCATATCCCACATATCCCGGAGGAGCCCCTGTCATTCTCGACACGGCAAATTTTTCCATGAATTCAGACATATCAACTCTGATGAGTGCATTTTCATCCTGAAATAAATAGTTGGCCAATACCTGGGCAAGATAGGTTTTTCCAACCCCTGTAGGACCTAAAAAAATAAATGATCCAATTGGACTATGCGGATCCTTCAAACCGGCCCGAGTTCTACGGATTGCTTTTGCAAGAGATTCAACAACCTGATCTTGACCAATTACTGATTTCTTAATAACATCAGCCATTTTTAACAATTTTTCTGACTCTGATTGAGCAACCTTGGAAACAGGAACGCCTGACATCATAGAAACCACCTGAGCAATATCCTCTTCGGTTACATGAGCAAGAACCTCTTCTTCATCTTTTTCCCAACGTTCTTTTGCTGCGGATAAATCCTGTAATAATCTTTTCTCCCTGTCACGTAACACAGCAGCTTTCTCAAACTCCTGATTTTTAATAACATTATTTTTCTCATGATTAATAACTTTTAATCGCTCCTCTAACATAACAATTTCTCTTGGAACCGTAATATTAGCAAGATGCACTTTAGAACCAGATTCATCCATGACATCAATAGCTTTATCCGGAAGAAATTTATCTATTATATATCTATCAGAAAGTTTGACAGCTGCATTAATTGCATTGTCTGTATATCTGATTCTGTGATACTTTTCATAACGATCCTGTAAACCTTTTAATATTTTCTGAGTTTGACTAACAGTCGGAGGATCGATTAAAACTTTCTGAAATCTTCTTTCCAAAGCACCATCTTTTTCAATATGCTGTCTGTATTCATCCAGAGTAGTAGCACCAATACACTGAATCTCTCCCCTGGCTAAAGCTGGTTTGAACATGTTGGAAGCATCAAGTGAGCCAGATGCACCACCAGCACCAACTATTGTATGTAGTTCATCAATAAAAAGTATACAATCTTTTTGCTTTATCAACTCACTCATTATAGCTTTCATACGTTCTTCAAATTGACCACGATATTTGGTTCCAGCAACCAATGCACCCAGATCAAGAGTAATAACTTTTTTATTATGTAATACTCTCGATACTTTTTTTTCAATAATTCTCATTGCCAAACCTTCAGCAATCGCGGTTTTTCCAACTCCTGGTTCCCCAATTAACACAGGATTATTTTTCTTGCGTCGGGAGAGAATTAACGAAACTCTATGTATTTCCCTGTCTCGTCCGATGACAGGATCTAACTTATTTTTTATTGCTAATTCGGTTAGATTTCTCCCAAAATGATCTAATGCAGGAGTTTTAGATTTTTTTGTATGCTCCTTCATTGAAGTATGTGTTGAACCTTTCAAAATATTCTCCAATTCTTTTTTTACAATATCATAATAAATATCATAATTATTTAAAACACTGGCTGCAATACCTTCTGCGTCTTTTAACAAGGCAAGTAATAGATGTTCAGTGCCAATAACATTAAATTTAAACTTTTCAGCCTCTGAGGATGCAACACGCAATATTCGCTCTGCTCTTTTAGTAAATGGTATATTCCCCATGGTAATGGTCCCGCCGGTAGATCTAACTGCATCTTCTACAGATCTTTTCAAATCCTCAAGATTAACATTTAAATTCTGTAATATCTCTATAGCAATACCACTTCCCTCTCTGACAATACCAAGCAGAAGATGTTCAGTACAAATATAATCATGACCTAAACGTAAAGCTTCTTCCCTGGAGAGCTGTATTACAACCTGAACTTTTTGAGAAAAATTATTTCTGATCATAAATGATAGTTCCTTGAAATTTTAATTACAAATTATTATTCATGCATTCTAAACACCTAAATTCTCTATCATAATTAATGTAACATTTATCAAATAAAAATCAAAATAATCACAATGTTTAATCCAAAACACATATAGAAATTATTAAACGTAACACATTTTTATTCACTTTTCTACCATTCGTTCATCAAAATAAGTTTACCATTACTGATATCAAAATTTTGCAAATTTCGAGCCACTTTTATAGAAAAATACTATTTTTTTTCATTTAAAAAATCCATTTAAGATGCTCTTATCCTTATTGTCTATTAATTGCTTTTTTTAATTCACTGATTCTATCCCGTAATATTGCAGCATATTCATAATTCTCTTCTTTAACTGCACTATTTAATCTTTTTTGTAAATTCATGATAGAGCTTTCTGTATTTGACTTTCTATTTTCTTTACTGCTATTAATATTTAATGCAAAATTATCATATTGATCTTCATATGACTCCAATTCAAAAAAATCTTTTTGTTCGTGTTCCCAGCTATTGATTTCATCATTACTTAAAAAATTTATATCATTATATTTATCAGTAATATGTTTAGACAATAGGCTAATCAAAATTTCTACATAAATCGAAGAAATATTATCTGAAAATGATGAATTAACTGACAGCTGTTTTAAACATATACTGCATAAATGTAAAGACACTCTCTTGTCCTCAGTTATAAGCGTAATTCTAACTATAGACTCATGTTTATGGCATCTATCACATAACATTATAATTATTTCTTAACCTTTCCGTCATATAATTCTATAATTCTATCTGTTTTTGCAGCAAGATCCTTCTCATGAGTAACTATAACAAATGCTTTATTTTTTTTACGAACAAGTTCCCACATTATCTGGTGCAAAAATTCACTATTTGCCTGGTCAAGATTACCGGAAGGTTCATCTGCTAAAATTAAAACAGGATCATTCATTAAGGATCTGGCAAATGCAACTCGCTGATTTTCTCCTCCTGATAATTCATTGGGTTTATGATGGAGCCTTTGCTTTAAATTAACTTCATTTAAAAGATATTCAGCTCTTTTAAAAGCCTCTTTTTTTTCTTTACCACTTATTAATCCAGGCATTGCCACATTCTCCAGAGCAGTAAATTCTGGTAAAAGATAATGAAATTGAAAAATAAATCCAATCTCCTGATTTCTAAAATATGCTATCTTTGTATCTTCCATAGAATAAATATTTTGTTTGTTTATTACTACGTCTCCGTTGTCGGGTTTATCCAGTGCTCCTACGATATGCAGTAAAGTACTTTTACCAACCCCAGAAGGACCCATAATTGATAAAATCTCGCCACCCTTGATATTTATATCTATGCCTTTCAAAACGTCAAGTCTTTTATTTTTTCCCATCGGGTAGCTTTTAAATATATTTTTAGCAGTTAGTACGTTATTGTTGTTTTTCATTTTTTCATTTTTCATTGTTTAATTATTATTGGTTCATCACCTATTCATATCTGATTGCTCTTATCGGATCTAGTTTTGCCGCTTTTCGTGCTGGATATAATGATGCTAAAATACAAAGTAAAATAGCAGCCAGACCTATTAAAGAAAAATCTAACATTTGCATTTTAACCGGGAGATAATTAATAAAATATACATCCCCTGGTAATGAAAAAAACTTATATTTCAATTGAGCCAAGCAAAGTGAAAATCCAATTATAAATCCGGTTATAGATCCTAATACTCCTACCACCATTCCTTCAAAAAGAAATATTTTGGTGATACCGCGGGAAGTAACACCCATGGATTTTAATATCCCTATTTCTCTTGTTTTCTCCATAACTACCATTATTAATGTACTAATAATATTAAAAGCAGCTACAATTATTATTAATGATAATATAATGAACATCGCCCATTTTTCCAGCTGCATCCAGGAAAATAAATTTTTACGTAAATCAAACCAGGTTTGGGAAAAAAAAGGATATCCAAGAATTTTATCAATTTTTTCTCCTATTTGTTTAGCCTTATAAAGATCATCCAGCTTTATCTCCAGGCCGGTAACAGTACTATCCATACGAAATAATTTCTGTGCGGACTCAATTGATACATAAGCATATGCATTATCATATTCAAACATTCCGGTTTCAAAAAGACCTGTTACAACAAATTGTTTTACCGGAGGTTGCCGAAACATTGAATGTACTCCTGCCAGACTGACTAAAATTACTTCATCACCGATATCAAGTAAAAGACGATCAGCCAACCACCTCCCTATAACAATTCCCGGTTTATAGCCTCCCTGCTCACTCTCTATCTCACCTAATTTAAACTCCCCATAATACATATTGTTTCCAATATCCGAAACATTAACAACAGTTTCAGGATCTACACCCCGCACAATTATACCATCACTGTATCTATCGGCCCGGATCATAGCTTGATCCAGAATATAAGGAGAAATTCCAATGATATGATCAATACCTTCTATTCTTTTTGCGATCTTTGTATAATTCTCCATTTTTTCGAAATGAAATTTACGTAATCTGAGATGAGTATCAAAACCAATAATTCGAGAACGTACTTCTGACTCAAACCCATTCATAACCGAAAGAGTAATGATAAGAGCAGCAACACCAATTGCAACACCAAAAATTGAGATATAAGAAATTATATTAATAAACCTGGTTTTTTGCCTGGCACTCAAATATCTTCTTGCAATAAAAAATTCAAAATTCATAATATATCCAAAATCTTTATTCTTTTTTAACCCGCATTTGTGGAAAAAATATCACATCCCGAATAGAATGTGAATCAGTTAATAACATTACCAATCGATCAACACCCACACCCAATCCTGCCGTGGGGGGCATAGCATACTCCATAGAACAGAGAAAATCTTCATCGATTACCATAGCTTCTTCATCACCGCTGGCTCTCAATTCCGCCTGTTTGGTAAATCTCTCTCTTTGATCAATGGGATCATTCAATTCACTGAATGAATTACATAATTCTTTGCCAGCTACATATCCTTCAAATCTTTCCGTAAGTCCCTTTATGTTTCGATGCTTTTTTGCAAGTGGTGATAATTCAACAGGATAGTCCAGTATAAAAGTAGGTTGCATCAGTTCAGGTTCAACATATTCTCCAAATATTGCATCCAAAAGTTTTCCCTTTCCAGAAAGACCATCAATATCAATTTCCAAATTTTGGGCTGCCTCTGCTACCTCTACTTCATTTTTTTGAAAAAGCTCATAATCAGTATATTTTTTAATCGCTTCAAAAAAAGATAATCTTTTCCATTTTTTACTAAAATTTAAAGATATATCATTAAAAACAATTTCTGTTTTGCCCAAAACCTTATTACAGATAAAACCAACCATCTCTTCCACTAAATCCATCATATAATTATAATCTTTATAAGCAACATAGAGTTCCATCATTGTAAACTCTGGATTATGTTCTGAATCCATACCTTCATTTCGAAAATCCTTGGCTATTTCAAAAACTCCATCAAATCCACCCACAATCAATCGTTTTAAATACAATTCATCTGCAATTCGCAGGTAGAGATCCATATCAAGGGTATTGTGATGAGTGATAAATGGTCTGGCATAGGCACCGCCATACAGAGGCTGTAATACTGGAGTTTCCACTTCTAAAAAACCTTTTTGTTCAAGATATGTACGCATTTGTGATATTATTTTTGATCTTTTCATAAAAACATCTTTTACATCCTGATTCACTAATAAATCAACATATCGTTGTCGATAGCGCATTTCTTTATCGGCAAATTGATCATAAATAATTTTTTCATCACCTTCATATTTTTCTTTAACTATGGGCAGTGGACGAATAATTTTTGAGAGAAGAGTTAATTTGTTTACTAATATTGTTATTTCTCCGGTTCTGGTTTTGAAAACCTCTCCCTCAATCCCGATAATATCACCAATATCAAGTAAAGTAAATACCTGATACTCTTTTTCTTCAATTTTATCCTTCCTAATATATAGTTGAATTTTTCCGGTTTTATCTCTCAGATGACAAAAACTGGCTTTGCCCATCTTTCTTATGGATAACAGCCTGCCTGCTATTGATACATTTTCCCCTTTTGTTTCCTCACTAAAAGATTTAATTATGTTTGCTGCAAAATCTGTCTGATTAAATTCATAAGGATAAGGATTAATGTTATCCTTTCTTAGCTTTTCAAGTTTTTCTAATCTCTGCTCTCTTAATTCATCTAGTAAACTCAATACATGCCCTCCATTGTTAATTACTGAATCTTAAAAGATAGGCTTTTATAAACTCATCCAGCTCTCCATCCATTACGTTTTGTGTATTAGAAGTTTCAACATCCGTTCTATGATCTTTGACTTTATTGTAAGGATGGAAAACATAGGATCTAATCTGATGTCCCCAGGCAATTTCTTTTTTTTTCTCTTCAATATCCTGGATTTTTTTTTGTTCTTCTTCCTTTTTCTGTTGATATAAACGGGCATTTAAAACCTTCATTGCATTTGCTTTATTCTTATGTTGGGAGCGTTCATTCTGGCATTGGACCACAATCCCTGTGGGTAAATGAGTGATTCTGACTGCCGAACTGGTTTTATTCACATGCTGTCCTCCCGCTCCCGAGGCTCGATACGTATCTACTCGAAGATCTGAGGGATTGATGTCAACTTCTATGTCTTCATCAACTTCAGGATATACAAAAACCGAAGCAAAAGAAGTATGACGTCTTTTATTGGAATCAAAAGGTGAGATCCTAACTAATCTATGCACACCTGCTTCTGCTTTTAGATATCCATAAGAATAATCTCCCCTTATTTCCATTATTGCACTTTTAATACCTGCTTCATCTCCATCAGAAATATTCAGGATATCAGTGATAAATCCTTTTCGTTGAGCATAACGTATATACATTCTGAATAACATATCAGCCCAGTCCTGAGATTCAGTACCACCTGCACCTGGATGTATGGTTACTATTGCATTCTTATTATCATCTTCTCCGTTTAACATCTGACGTAATTCAAGATTGACAATGTCAGATTGTAAAGCTTGAATGCTATCTGATACTTCCTGCAATGTCTTTTCATCATTCTCTTCTTGAGCCAAATCAAACAAAACCAATAAATCATTATTCTTTGAGTTTAATTCTTCCCAATTATTTATCCATTCTTTTAAATCATTTAACTCTTTTAGAACAGTTTGAGCCTTCTCATTATCATCCCAAAAACCAGGATCTGTTGTCTTTTTTTCCAGTTCGTTTATTCTCTTTTTTTTATTTGAACCGTCAAAGATGCCTCCAAAGAGCTGAAATTCTTTGTATAGTTTTACCAAGCTTTTCTTTTAATTCATCGATCATTATAAAATTGCCTCTTTTATTTTAGTCATGAGCACAAAGTTTATTTAACTTTAATGTAACAATATTAAATCTTATTGTCAATAAAAAATATACAATAAATATTATAATTTGATTAAAAAATACAAATTTAAAAATAGATACAGCGATGATGTTTAATTTAAATAAATTTTCAATTAAATAATTAAAAAACAAAGGTTTGTTAAATATAAAAAAGGAGTACTTTATCCCCAGATATCTTTGACATCTATCTTATGTCTGCATTTGGGACACAACAATTTCATCATATCTGGACGGCGTAATTCATCTGCTCTTTCACCCGTTTCAACCGGAATAAGTTCTTGCTGATTAATAATGAGTAGATTTGCATTCCCATAAGCAAGAGTTCCAAGTTTTCTAACCAACCATTTTAGATGGTTCCTAGTAGTAATGATAGAATGACAAATATCACAGATAACCAGTTCATGTTCAATGGATTCTTCGGCTAAATTACGATCAAATAATGCCAGATCATACTCTTTAGTTAGCTGAATTCCCTTCTCTGTTATACAATGAGCCTCACAATTACCGCAAAAGTTACACATATCATATCTGCATTCGACTTTTCGTACTGGTGTTTTTTTACTTACATCCACAGGTTCTTCAGGATCTATTACAGTAATAGCATTTCCAGGACATACTTCTGCACAGGCACCACACCCTATACAATACTCTTCAAAATATTTAGGTTTACCCCGAAAACCATCTACAGGCTCAATTTCTACCGCTGGAAATTTAGTTGTATATGGTCTACTGAATAATGATCTTAATGCTTCTTTTAATTCTCTGAGTTTTGGATATTTCATAGTATTATTACCAAACTATAGTCTGGGTTTATCTCCATAATCTTTTTTATAATGATCTACTACACTCTCTTTCCATAATTTCACTCCAAATATATGAGCCCCGCGTGCTAAGGCATGAGCTCCAACTGGAGATGTGAGTAAAACAAATGGTATGCCAAGCAGAGCTTTAATCCCCATGCTTGAGAAACCCGTTGTAAAAAAAATCCCAAAAAGTATTCCGCATGTTCCAAAAGTAATACATTTAGTACCCGCTTGAAGTCTATTGTATACATCTGGTAATCTTAACAGACCCAAACATCCAAAAACATCAAACAATACTCCGATGCAAATAATAACTATACCGATTATTTGATTCCAACTCATCATATAACTATTCATCCAAAGTTTTATGTGATAGATATTTTGCTAAAGCAAGGGTACCTAAAAAACTCAAGAATATCCATGCTAAAGCAACATCCAGTAAAAACGCCCGCTTAGACATTACAGCAAGAATTGCTGTAATTCCGACTGCAAGAGTTCCCATTATATCTATTGCTACCATTCTGTCTGGAACTGATTTACCCCGCCAGGCTCTTATTAAACATGCAAAACAACAGCCGATTAATATATAAAAACAATATTGTAGTATTTCAATTAAAATATCCATCGTACTCTCAATCAAATATTTTTAGTAGAAATTTTTCAAACCTGCCAACTATATCCTGAGTAGCTTTTTCAATATCTTTATGTTGAACATTAATCCAATGTATATAAAGATATTCATCCGTTAAATCTATGGTAAATGTACCAGGGGTCAGGGTAATAGAATTTGCTAAAATTGCTTTGCCCATATCCGACTTTATTTTGGTCTTTACCTTAACGATACCCGGTGCTATGGGCATTTTTTTAGGATGTAATAAACACAAAATAACACGATAAGCAACGTCAAAATTAGCTTTGGCCATTTCCCAAACAAAGACAGGAATGTATAAAATAAACCAGAACCATCTTTTTATTTGAAAAACTTTCTTTGCATTACTAACAAATAAATTTCCAAAAACCAAACCAATTGCAACAGCCACTACAAAACCAACTAAAAGATTTTGCCAATTGAGTGTCCAGGTTAATAACAACCAAACTATGAAGGAGAAGATTATTAATATTATTCGTTTCACTTCATCCTCCTAATACAATTTTTCCATATTCCAAACCATTTTTAAGAACTTCCACAGTTGGATCCAATAATAAAGGTCTCAAACTGGGAAGTAACAACAATCCCATTCCTATACTTAATAATGCTAATATGATGCATACAAGACTCATTCCAAAAGGTACTTCTTTTACGTTTTCATAAATACTATTTAATGTACCCCAAAAAGCCAATCTTTGAGATTTTAAATAATAAACCAATGTAACGATACTTATTAACACTGCCACACCAGAAAGGATATAATGCTTTGCCTGTACAGCGGCAAGAATAATTATCAATTTACTCCAGAAACCACCAAAAGGAGGAATACCGCTAATTGATAAAGAACCAATTAATGAACTATATGCGGTTATAGGCATCTTCTTTGATAATCCGCCCATCTTATTCATATCTCTATTGTCAGTGGCATAAACCACAGCACCTGAATTCAAAAATAATAAGGATTTAGAAGCTGCATGGTTAAGTAAATGAAAGATACCGCCCAAAAATGCCAGGGGAGTATTCAGACCAATAGCAAACATTACATATCCGATTTGACTAACTGACGAATAGGCTAACAGTCGCTTATAATCATCCTGTCCTAACGCTAAGTAGGCGCTAACAACCATGGATAATGTACCAAGAATTAAAAACATAACTGGAATAAAAGGAACATTGATAAAACCAAAAACATTAGTAAAAATCCTGATTAAGGTGTAAACACCTAATACCTTTATCACTACACCTGAAAGCATAGCAGAAATCGGTGCCGGAGCAGAAGGATGAGCATCCGGTAGCCAGGCATGAAAAGGCATAAGTGCGGCTTTTAGTCCAAATCCCACCAAGAAGAGGATACTGATAAAAACAAGCGCTGGATTTGTTCCTATTTTACTAATGATTTGTGAAGCATCAGCAAAATTTAATGTGCCTGTCATAAAATAAAATAATGCTATTCCAAGTAATATCAAGGCAGAGGCTGTACCACCCAATATTTGATATTTAAATGATGCTTCCAGTTCTTCTGACCCGATACCAAAGGCAACCAAGGCATAGGAAGCAATGGCAGTAATTTCCAGAAAAACAAAAAGATTGAACAGATCTCCAGAAATAACAACCCCGTTTAAACCAGCCATCATCAGTAAAAACAATGTATAATATTTTGGTTTGTCAGTATAGTGCGACATATAATTTATGGAATAGATATTGACACCAAAACCTACAACATTAACAATTAGCAGCATAATTATAGTTAAACTGTCAGCTACCATTGCGATACCAAATGGAATACCATCCACTGGTTCCCAGCCACCAGCATAGTAGGTAATTGTTTCGCCAGCGAACCGGATAAAATAAATTGCATATGCCATTAAAAATATAGTGGCAATATTTGCAATCCAATCTGCAGATCGTTTCCACAGTTTTGAAATAATTAGTGTTATAAATGCTGTTCCCAAAGGAACAACGACAAATAGAGGTAGTAAATTCATCCTCGTAATTTCCTGATTTTTCTTACATCAAATGTATCATATTTTTCATGAATCCTGACAGCAAATGAAACTAATAATGCTGTTGTTCCCAAACCAATTACAATTGCCGTTAAAACAATTGCCTGAGGTAATGGATCAACAAACTTTGCTGTTTTGGATATCTCCGGAGTAATTATTGGGGCTATTCCGTCTGTTCTAAAACCAACAAGTGCAAGTATGAGATTAACAGCATACTCCATAATGACCAATCCAATAATCATTTTGATCAGATTTCGTTTCACTAAAATACCATATAATCCGATGGAAAAGAGTACTAAAGCCAGTATGAAAACAATCATAATCTCTCCCCAACTCTTAGAATTGCCAAAGTTATAAATATTGAAAATAAGGCTGCTCCAACCTCAATTCCAATGGCAATATTACACAATGGAATAATTCCAGCACTAAAAAGTCTAAAAGGTTCTCCCAGAGTTGATTTAGCAAAAACATTAAAAAAGAAATAGGTGCCATTTAATAACCCAATAATAGTAAGAAACCAAAAAAGAAAAATACCTATACTTTCCGTCAGAGAAGCCCGCATCTTTTTTGCTTCACTTTTGATATTTTCTGATCCATAAGCCAGAATCAGAAGTGTAAAACATCCAGCAATAAGAACACCACCGGCAAATCCACCCCCCGGAGTAAGATGGCCGTGTAGAACAACATAAATTCCTAATAAAAGAATTGAAGGGACCATTAAATTAGTTATTTGTTTTACTATTAAGGTCATACCTCTCATGATCTCTTCCTCCCGGATTTTCTAAGAACAGCCATAATACCCACAACAGAAGTAAACAGCACTGTTGCTTCACCGAGTGTATCATATCCTCTGAAATCAAGAATCACTGCTGCAACCAGATTCCCGGCACCGGTTAACGACAACCCCTGATCTATGTATATTTTTGCCATCCTTAAAGACTGTTCTCCAAACTCAGGCAGATGATCTAAGCTCTGCTGCCTCGAGAATGCCGGTCGAGGTAGCAGAGGGAGCGGAAGCCTTAAACACTGCTTTGTCTGTCTCCAGCTCAGCTGAAACAGCGGGCTCCCCTTTGGAGTTTAAAATCTCTGAAGCTTTGATCTTTTTAATCTTGCTCATTTTTCAGGGTT
>JAWODZ010000115.1:0-4504 GCA_046483025.1 bacterium | reverse complement strand
TTCTGAATTTATTAATTATGATCACGGATAAAACGAATATTGCTGTAAGAAGTATAATACTTTCTAATTTTTCAGAGGTGAATTGGGAAAGATGAAGGTTTTCTTTAATGGGAATGTTGCCTATAAGGAAAACCAGTATTAGTATGGAAAGGATAAACAGGATTGGGCTATTTTTAAATTTGAGGATATTCATTCAGACTTTTCCTTATTATACGTTATGGCAACTTTATTATGTAAATTCCGTTGACCTTTTTCAGCAAACCATATTCAAAAAAGAAAAGGAATTGCCGCCTGGTAGTATGTACTCAGATAATCACCACTGTCCAAATCATAAGCCCATCCCAGACGATGAATAGTGTTGATTCCCAGGAGATCAAGAGCCGCTTTTATCTCGAAACCGTAAGTTTTGATAGTGGTCTTTTCCCCATTATCAATTATGAATGAATAATCAAGAAAAGCTCCTAATCCCAGATATGATGACTGAATTATTCCCGGTAGAAAGTCATTGATCATCTCTGGTGGATATTTTAACCATACCTCAAGACTGTTTGAGAAAAGTTTGTCGCCGTATAGTCTTTTTTCATTTCCCCTGATATAGGTCCTGTTTTCAATAAGTCCTTTAACAGGGATATTTTCATAGCTGTCAATACAGGGCCTGTACTGGAAGAATTGCTCTCCATTCTGCCATAGATACATGGTTTTATTTATTAATGTGATTCCGTCACTGCCGGATTTCTCATAAAAAGGGGCATATCCTAATCTGACAGCCGCCCTGTTTCTGATGAAGTTATGTTTCATGCCTGCATCTTTGCTGGCCCCCTCCACCGAGTAATTAATCTGTAAATGTTTAACAGGATGTAGGCGGCTGTTTTTTACCGGCAGGTCATAATGGAATGAAGCGCCCGCTGTAACAGAGATATCACTGCCCTCTTCAAACCGATCATCAGGCACATCTTCATCTAAATCAAGCTGTGTGTATTTAAGCCCCAGAGAGTAATTCAGGCGGCAGAAGGGATTCTTAATAAAGTTAACCGGGAATTGGGCGGTAAATCGATGGGTACGGATCTGCTGGTAATATATTTTCTCGTTATAGATATCAGAGGGCCACTCATATTGTGAGCTTGAAAAAGTCAGTGGGGGAGTGAAACTGTTATTGGTGTATGAAAGGTAGTACCAGCTCTTGTCCATGTTGAAGTCGTAATCGCTATATCCCAGGATAAATAATTTATGTTTGCTGAGAGGATCTTTTATCCATGTTGATAAGGAAAAGCCTTTGCTAAAGAAAAGAGGTAACGCGTATAGATATGAAATATGCTTAATGGAATGATAATCCCCTTCGGATATAATCTCAGCCGGATCTGGGTCAGAGTCTATCTGATGTTCGTTTACTTTTCTCATCCAGCTGTTGTAAAAATTAGTCTCTGAATTTTCTCTGTTAATATCCTCGCTGTTTTGTAAAGGCCTTATACGAACTATCCCCAGAGTAAGGTCATGCTTGTTAAGCTGCGCCAAAGTCAGCAGTTCAAGTTCCTTATTGTCCAGCCGGTTTATCTTTACCGGACTGATATTGAAAACGGGCGTAATATATTCCTCTGACATTCTTGATTCGGGATCTAATGCAAAGAACCTTTTCCTATAGTCATCATCTGATTCAAGAGTGAAATAGATACCATCCTTCTGCCAGATAATATTTCTTACAATGTGAGGTGTTTCTTTCCTGTATTCGATTTCTCCGGTATTAAGGTTGTAAATCACCAGAAAGAATTTATTTTTTTCGTCAAATAAGCAATAGGCAATCTTGCTGCATTCCCTGTTTACCACAAATCCGCATACCTGGCAGTTATCGCATAGTCTCAGAATCTCAACTGTCTTTCCATTCATCATTTGAAGCATAAATTTGCTGCCTTCATAACCGTATTTATGGTAGTAGACATTACCACTATCGCATACCTGAGCAAGATCTCCTCTGCCGATCTTTTCTTCTTTCCCGGATCTGTTATCAATCCTGTAAATTATTTTCCGTATGCTGCCATGTTCCGCTCTTTGATATCTGGAATAGACTGTGTAATTGCCACTTGGGCTGAGATCGAGGTCCATGATATAGCCCGTTTTTAAAAGCTCTCTGGCATTATCCAGAACTAACTTATTTTTCTGAAGTGAATCATTATTCAATGTTGCAAAGGTTAGATTTTTATAATATTGATTTTTATATTTTTCTCCGAACAGTACTATTGTATCGTCTTCGACCAGGACTTTTTTTAAGGTGTGCCATTGTTTTTCTAATTTCTTTATACCGTTTATTGAATATGGATTAGTTTTCTTGTCGAAAATAACTAAGTCCCTGTCCTCATATGCTATGCCATAGTAGTAAGTATAAATGTATCTTCGCCATTCCTCTCTGAAATTTTCATAGCTTTTATCGTATACTTCTTTAAAGGCTTCATCAAAATCATATAGGCCCATAAAATCTCTGTATTTTATTAAATCTATGAGTTTTTCTTCTCCATAAAAATTAGCCAGATATCTAACCATGGCAAAACTTACTGTATAGTGGTAACCGGTTTTGTCATTCATATTCAGATTATCATCATAAACCCCTCTTCTAAGTTCCGCGTCAGATCTGCCGTAGCCCCATTGTTCACCGCTGAAGTACATCGCGTAGCCCTCATTCAGCTCTGACGGAGCACTGGAAGGTATAAAGATATTCAGCCAGCTTTTTAGACAGCAGTGCATGAAATAGTGACTCATCTCGTGGCCGATAGCTTTCCTCAGCCACTTTTCATTACCTGTAAAATAAGGAAGAAAATCGTTCTGTCCCGCCCATATCATGATATGATCGGACATCATGCAGTATCCATTAACTATGTCATCCTGATTCGACATGTATATTTTAACTTTTTTGTCAGGTTTAATATCATATGATTTTGAAAGCTGCTTATATGTGGCTTCAGAAATTGTGGCTGCTTTCTCGGCATAGTTTCTCAGAGGATCATGATAGATAATAATTGTGTTTTTTGTTTCCAGTTGCTTCCAGTCAAGTTCCGGATGGGACCTTCTGTTTATTGTATAGAATCCGGATATGTTGAGGGCCAGAATAATGGTTGGTATGATTACGCTTCTCATTCTTATATGCTCTCTGATGCTCCGGTATAAGTTTATTAATAAGGTAACTCTTAAAATAAGTTGTTAATCTGAACTTTCTTTATTTCTTTTATATCACCATATAATATCAGTGGAAAGATGAAAACACGTATCATCTTTCCACTGATCAATTTGATTAAATGTAGGCGACACTATCTATGAAATCGTCCAATAATAAAAGGAATTCAATAATTTCCTCTATATAGAACTGCAACCATCTAAATCCATTTTTCGCGTGACAAAGAAGATTATACCATGCGCAATCTTCATAATTAGGTTTTTCTTTGCCAACTAATGTTTCACTGGAGGATTCAGCACTCAATGCTGCCCCCATTATTATACCATTCGCCATAAATGTGATTCCCATAACCAACAGCATAATCACCGCCGGCACTTTCAATCCGCTTAACCTTATCACGATTACCCCCTTTTTCAGGTTATCTGAACTCTATAAAATCAGTCAATATTTTTCCTCGGATGATAGTTAAGTCATTATTACTCCTTCCCCATAAACTAATGGAGTTCTACTCCTACTATAAAGAAAGCCACTCCAGCATTTCTTCAGGCGAATTTAGATATTTTATGATTTTCATGTTTCTGATAACTATCCCCGAGGGATCGGACTGCAGCCCGAAGAAACTGACTAAAGTTTCTCTTTTATCGTAAAGCAAATATCTTAATGGAATATCATTGGATAGATTTGAAGTCACGAGAACTGGTAGTATCTCATTCTCAATGGAATCAAATTCTCTTTCTATTCTTTTCCAGAATTTTACACAGGAGTAGCATTTGAAATCTATGAAAAGAAGGAAGATGGTTTTATCGGAGTTACGACTGATAAAAGAGTAGAGTCTAGGTTCAATTTGCTCTAAACCGGATATCCTGCCACTGTATTCAATTGAGCTGCCTTTTGTATCTCCGAAATAGTGAAAGTAAAAGCTGTATGATGTCATCCCGAGAATTACTAAGACGAAGCAGAAAAACATAAAAACAATGCCGTTGATGAACCATCTGAAAACAGATACTCCGAAAATCTTCCTGAATTTCATCCGCATCATTCCTTAAACAATTTTTGTGATTCATTTCAGATGTTACTAATATCTTTACTTGCAGCCAATGTGCCGGGGATGAATAATCACTGAAAACCGTCTTCTGGACCTCCCTTCTCTAGCTGCATTGCATCTGTAACCTGTTTTCTGATAACCAAGTGGAAGCTATACATATGTTGGGGTTTATCATTTCAAAAAACTGAAAAGAAGGATTACCGCATTTAAGAAAAGTGTATCCAGGTATACATCATTTATCAGCGAACAGAATGACAGTGATTTATATTTAATTATTTCAAGGACACTTATGCCAAGTA